>JANOUN010000318.1:0-14314 GCA_031416875.1 Planctomycetota bacterium
CCGTCGCGCGCCGTTCGGAATTCCAGAGCATCCATCGCGCGGCCGACAGCCGCAGCATGAGCACGGAAAAAACAACCGCCCACACCAACGGCAAGGCCTTGATCCAGTTCCCACTCCGCACCACCGGCGTTGGAACCGCATCCGGTCTCACCCGTGCGGGCTGCGAATCCGACTGCACCGCGGCTGGTTGAAAGCCCGTTGCCGATGGTCGCCGGACTTCCGCGGGTTTCACAAGCTGCGGCGATTCTATGACTCCACTTGCCGGCGAAGCGATTGCAGGCGGGCTGACATCCACAACCGCCGGTCTCGGTGAACTCGCCCAAGCCGGCAGCACGCGCCATTGCGGCAACATCACTGACAACACGGGCACCACCAGGATCGCGACCATCGCCAGCAGCCACACCAGATGCCGAGTCGCCGCCGAATCACGCCGCAGCATCAACGCCGCGACCGCCGCCAACATCAGCAGCACCGTCCCCTTCACGGCGGAATCCACCAGCAGCAGGCTCGACGCGCTCAGCACCCCAGCAACGGTCAATATCGTGCGATTCATCTCAGCGGCCCTCCTGCTGGGCTTGTTCGATCAAAGCAATCAGCCGCTGACGCTCATCGGCCGACACTTGGTCCTTTCGGGAATGCAAATGAGCCGCGAGTGCCTCTTCGAGCGACCCGCCAAAGAACGTCTCCAGCACTTGCTCGAACGCGAGACGTCCCGCTTTGCCCTTGGTCTGGCGAGGCAGATAGATCACCTCGCGTCCACTCTCGCGCCGTCGCAGATGCCCCTTCTCTTCCAGAATGTGCATCATCCGACGAACCGCCATCGGCGTCGGCGGTGAGGGAATGGTTTCGACGACTTGGTTCACAGTCGCTTCGCCCAGCGTAAAAACGGCATCCATGATCTGCCGTTCGCGGCGACTCAGATCAGACGAATCAGGCATGAGCAGTTCCTCCCGCGACAGTGTTCTCGTTCGGCACTCGGCCTGAGTGGCGTGCCGGGTGCGCTAATAATATAACGCACTGCCGCGTGAGGGCAAGACCTCTTGCGCTAAATTCTTACCGTTTCGTCGGAAACCGGCCCGTGGCCAGCCAGCAACCCTCAAACTCATCCGTTTCGGGACCAGCGACTGCGGGCGGCGACTCCAGCCACGCATCGAGATCAAGGGACGAAGTCGTCACTTGCCGCTTTTGCCGCCGCACCCACGAAACGACCAGGTTTCGGGTCACCCGACGCAACCATCCCCGAAATGAACCATGTTCCGCTCCATGCTCCCAGCGCCCAATGTTTCTGTTCACCGCCAGAAACAGCTCCTGCAAGACTTCGAGGGCATCGGCATCCTGCAACCCGGTTCTCCGCAAGACGCGGTAAATCACCGGCTCGTAAAGCGACACGAACTCCACCCAGGCATCGTGATCGCGGGGATCGCGAAGCCGCAGCAGCAAGCTGGCACGGGTTGTCGGGGTGAGCGTCATGGTCGTTTCCTGCCAGACTACACGCTCACAATTTTGCAGCGTTACACGGAATTGGCGAATTGTTGACGTGACGGGCGTCGCTGAAGCGTCGCCAATCAGTCAATTCAGCCGTCACGCGCCCGCATTTTTGGTGCCGAATGGCCCCGGCTTCTACCGCCGCCAACCATCACGTCGAACTCGCAATTCCGTTCGGCAATGGTTTGCACAGCATTCTCAACCGCGTCCTGCAGCGAAACTCCGGCCTTTGAATTTGCAGACTGCCTGATCGACTCAGGTCATTCCCGGATTTTGCGATTTGCCAACAAGGTCGCAAGTGATTCTGCAATAACGACTAACCACCTATGCCGGGGGACTGTCGTTTTACTCGTGGGATAAGCTTCCAGCTTGTCATTGCTTTTAAAAAACAGGGCGTTTTCTTCAATTGATGCCAGGCTGGAAGCCTAGCCCACGGGAAACCCCGACTAAAACGACACTCCCCAAGTCCAGCTCGGCGAGCATCAAGCGGCTTGCCGAGTTCATCTCGACTCATTACCAAATGACGGATCGAGTCGAGTCGCGCGCTCAACTCAGTCCAGTTGGGAAATCGTCCGAAACAATGAACCCGGAATCAGTCACTGCGATGCGTATTCGGCGGATGATGCTGTTGCTAATCTAAAACGCTCCGCCAATCATCTGCAGAATACTGGACACTGGCGCGTCACCGGAAGGTTGAGTCCACAGCCACATCGTGCGGACAAGTTCGATGCCGACCACCGCGCACATCACGGACACCAATGTCGAAATTCCGATCATGATCTTCGTGCCGATGCTCCAGTCCACGTCGGCTCGCACACGCATCGGAACCGGGAATCCCGCAACCTGACTTTGACCGGATTCGAAATCTTCGTCTTCGAACTCTTCAGAGTCGTGAACATCCAGGTCTCCCTCATCTTCGAATTCTTCTTCGCCTTCTTCGTACGAACCTTCTTCGTCTTCAAACTCTTCTTCCTCGACTTCATCCTTGACCGCAGCGCCGGACAATGCGGGAACGGCGACAGTCCGTGATGAATCGAGATCTTCGTCATCTTCAAATGTCAGCACGCCTGTATTGGTTCCGACTTCATCGTCATCGTCGTCAAGACCAGCCAGCTCAAACTCGCTGTCATGGCCGCTGGCGGATTTCGGAACTTCGAACTGTGTCGTCATCGTCGTCGAATCGGACAGTGCGGCTTTGGCACCCGGGACCGCCTGCATCGGCATCGTCCGGCCCATATCATCGGGTTGCATTGAGATCCCGCTGTCATCATCCAGATCCAGCGAAATTCCACTGTCTCCGGCATCGAGTGTGATCCCGCTGTCATCGCCGAGGCCGGTACTGCTTTCAAAACCTTCCAGGCTGATGCCGCTGTCGTAGCTTTCCAGACTGATGCCGCTGTCGTCGGCGTCCAGACTGATGCCGCTGTCCATTTCCAGCGAAATGCCGCTTTCATCTGCATCCAGCCCAAGCCCGCTGCCGCGAACTTCCAGCGAGATGCCACTGTCAGGCCTGTCTTTTCTGACGCCAGACCCCTTGTTAATCAGTTTCAAGTCGCTGTCATCGGGCGGAAACTGGAGCCGGTTTGGTTTTGCCGCTGGAGCAGGTGAAAGCTTTGCGGGAGGGGCTGGCGAAGGCTTGGCGGGAGGGGCGGGCGAAGACTTGGCGGTTGGAGCGGGTGAAGGTTCCGCGAGCCGGATATCGCTGTCTGTGCGATCCAGGTCGGCACTCAGTTTCACGTCGCTGTCGCTGTCTTCATCCGGCAGAAGCAGATCTTCGCTGCCCATCAGTTTGACATCACTGTCAGAATCGATGCCTTCAAAGAGTGCGGTTGCAGCCAGATTGTCATCATCGACGACCACATCATCGTCCGCCAGCTGCACATCGCTGTCATCGTCTTCACCCGACAGACGCACGTCGCTGTCGGAATCAGAGATGATGAATTCGGAATCAGCAGACAGGCTGACTTCGCTGTCTGTGTCCGTCACCATCACGACATCGCTGTCGGAATCGCCGGGCATCTGAATCGTAGCACCCAGATCGACGTCGGCCTGAGTCCCGGCACCAACGAGCTTGACGTCACTGTCGGAATCCGAGATTTTTGCATCACTGCCCCAGCCACTCAGGTCCAATTCATCTTCAGCCTCTATTTCTTCCAGATTCGGCCCGCTGTCGCCTGACAGGCGCACGTCGCTGCCGGAAGTGGCAAGACCCTTCGCGTCTGTGTCGTCAAACAGGGATTCATCAAAGAACAGCCGCACGTCGCTGTCTGATGATGACAGATCGGCGGCATCCGGTTCTTCCAGCACCGACGATGACGAGTCGCCCGTGATGATTGGAAAGTCGGGCGAAGAATCCGCCTGTCGGCTTCGCTGGTATTCGTCGATATCCTGCTCGCGAAACTTCCAGCTGCCACGATCCGCGAATCCGCGAATGTCGCCCTGCTCGCGGACCTTCATCAATTGCTCGGTCGTCATGTCCAGCAGACCGGCTGCTTCTTCAAGGCTGAGATATTTCTTTGCCATGTGTTCCAATACTCCCAGAAGGGGGACGTCCGTGCGAAAAAGGTTGTGCCAGCAGCCAGCAGCGGGTTATTGCAAGGATCACCACTTATCGTCGAATCACGAAATTCGGCGAAAACGCTGAACGCACAGTATCCTGCGCAGTCTGACACATCTGTCAAATTCTAAAACGATACCCCGCAGATGCAAGATCTTTGTTGCGAACACGCAATGAGTTGCATCGGTTATGTCGACATGACTCCTGTTGCACCCGAACCACTCTGCCATCACATTCATCAGGACCACTACGGCTTACACACGCGCCGGAGTTGATCAAAACGCGATTCTTCGTCGGCCAGAAACGGTTCAAAGTGCCGTCTTATTCCGGATTCGACGATTTGCGAGTAAGGTCTTCAGGAAAACCCTATCCGCCGGAACCGGAAACAAGCAGCCGTCTTTTCTAACCGAAACAAACATTTCAGATGTTACGACTGGTACCCGCACGGCGGCTGCTGTGCATGATCAGCAGCCCGCCGATGATCATGCCTCCACCCAGCGCCTGACTCGAGTTGATCGTTTCTCCAAGCCACACCCACGCCGCTGCCATCGCTACAATCGGCGTCAGATTCTGGATCATCGCCGCCTGAGCTGCTCCGGCATGTTTCACACCGTAGCTCCACATCGCCAGCGCCAGCCCCGTGGAAAGAATCCCCGAGTACAGGGTGCAAGTGACAAGCGACACATCTTTCATTGCCGCAGCACTGGCAGGCACGGAGTCCCAGCCGATCACCAGCGCAATGATGATATGAAAGGGCAAGCCCAGAGTGGCGGAACAGGCAGACAATTGAATGGGAGAGATTTTCCCCAGCAATGGGCGACTCAAGACAGTGCCTCCTGCCCATGCCAGTGCGGCCGACAACGCGAACAGATTCCCCAGCAGTCGTTGCGAGGCTTCACTTTCACGTTGATGAACCGTTGTGCCGACGGAATGAGCGTCCGATGAGCCGCTGTCAGGTGTCGCCTGCAAATCTGCCTGCGGCAGGAGCCTTGCGTCGGGGACCGTCTGCGCGGGCGTCTCTGCGACGACCTCACCGCGACCTGCGATCCGGCTGTCGATTGTCGGCGGCGGAGCTTTGTGCAGAGTCACGATCATGGTCCCGGAAAACGCCAGGATCAGTCCCATCCACGCCATTAACGGCAGGATCTCTTTCAGAAAGAATCTCGCACCAATCGCCGTCCACATCGGTACAGTGGCCATGATCAGTGCGACGTCGGCAGATGTGGCGCGTGAAATCGCCAGCAGAAACAGCAACTGATACGCCATGGAAACGATCGTTGCGTAGATAAAGACATTGCGTTTCGACAACGTGCTGGCTGGTCTGATGCCATTCAGAAATTCCCGCCTTGCAAAAAAGATCAGCACGGCTGACGAAACGACCAGCCGGATCGCATTGAACGCGTAGGCATCGATCTTGTGCAACGCCACTTTCATCACGGGTATATTCACGCCCCAGATGATCGCGACCAACAGCAGCGTCAAATCTGCCAGCCACAGAGGCCGCACGGTCGGGACACTTGATTGAGATGTTACACGAGCATTCATAAGTCAGTGTCGAGATTGGATTTCCTGTCGCGTGACTCTCTGGGTTGAGCGAATTTTCGAGCAATACTGCCACCGAATTCGACTCAGAGAGTGAAGACACACAAGGCTTGTTGCGGGCTTCGCCCGCAACCGAAACAAGTAAGCAGATTTCGCTGAAATCTGCTGTACCGACTTCGGCGAAGTCGGCCTACATTTAGTCGGCCTCAAAATGATGAGTTGCCAGGAATCTTCTCAGAAATACTCGCCTCTCAACGTTTGCAGAGCAGAAACCCGAGACGCTGATTTTCTGCCAACGACCGAATTTCAGTGCAGGATATGTGAAACCTGCCACGGTGACCCTCCCCAACCGTTCGGCGTTCGCGCAGAATACGCGGAGTTCCCGGCATTGAGCCGGATAGCCACGGCACTGTGAAAGAAGATGGAGACGGGGAATGACCGCGCAACGCTGGGCGATAATCGCCGGATGGGCTTTGACAATCAATACCGTGGCGTCAGCAGACGACTGGCCGCAATGGATGGGACCAAACCGCGACAACGTCTGGCGTGAAAGCGGGATTGTCGAAAAGTTTCCCGCAGGCGGACCGAAAGTGCTGTGGCGCACTCCCATCGCCGGAGGCTACGCGGGTCCGGCGGTTGCCGACGGCCGAGTCTTCATCACCGACTACGTGACAAACGACAACGTGAAAGTCGATAATTTTGATCGCAAAGAATTCACCGGACAGGAACGCATCCAGTGTCTGGACGAAGCCACAGGCAAAGTCCTGTGGACCCACGAGTATCCCGTCAAATATGCAATCTCTTACCCGGCAGGCCCGCGCTGCACGCCGAACGTCGAAAGCAACCGCGTTTATACGCTGGGTGCCGAAGGCAATCTGGTCTGCCTGAACACTGCCGATGGCAAAGTGATCTGGTCGCATGATCTGAAACAGGACTACGGCACCAAGGCAGCTCTCTGGGGCTATGCGGCTCATCCTCTGATCGACGGCGACAATTTCCTGTGTCTCGCCGGCGGCGAAGGAAGCCATATCGTGGCATTCAACAAACACGATGGAAAAGAAGTCTGGAGGAGCACGACATCGCCGGAACAGGGGTATTCACCACCCACAATTTTCAAACACGGCGGAGTGCGGCAATTGATTCTGCTGCGTCCGAACGCGGTGTCATCGATTGACCCCGAGACCGGCAAGGAATACTGGTCGATCCCGTACGAAGCATCCAACGGCTCCATTATCATGTCGCCGGTCATGGTCGGTGATTATCTGTACGTGGCTGGCTACAGCAATCGGAACCTGCTGATTCAGATGGATCCCGCAAAGCCTGCCGCCACAGAAGTCTGGCGCGACAAGCAAAACATCATCTGTCCCGTCAACGTGCAGCCGATCCTTGATGGAAACATCCTGTATGGTCTGGATCAGAAAGGCGTCCTGCGCGCCGTCTCGATTCCTGAGGGAGAGCGTCTGTGGGAAACCCCCGCTCCGATTGGACGCCGCGCCGCTGGCTCAGAGACGGCGTTTATCGTGCGCCACGAAGATCGATACATTCTGTTCAATGAGTTGGGGGAATTGCTGTTCGCAAAGCTGTCACCGGAAGGCTATACCGAAATCGATCGCGTCAAAGTGATTGATCAGACCAACACGGCATTTGGACGCGACGTCGTCTGGAGCATGCCAGCCTTTGCAAATAAGCACGCCTACATTCGCAATGACAAAGAAATCATCTGCGTCGACCTCGCGAAGTAGTACCTGGCATGAACGCATCTGACACCAGTCTTCAATCCGCAGCCGAGCTGCTGCGAACAGGACAACTTGTTGCATTTCCAACCGAAACGGTTTACGGACTGGGAGCCGATGCGACCAATCCGCTTGCCGTCGCGCGGATCTTTGAGGCCAAACAGCGCCCGACGTTTGATCCGTTGATTGTGCATGTCGCGGAACTTTCGCAGGTCGAACGCGTGGTCAGCCAGTTTCCTGCGACAGCTCGTCTGCTGGCCACTGAGTTCTGGCCCGGGCCCTTAACACTTGTCCTTCCAAAACGTGACGTGATCCCTGACCTGGTGACGGCGGGTTTGCCTGGTGTCGGTATCCGCATTCCGCGTCATCCCGTGGCAATCGAACTTTTGAAGGCCGCTGGATGTCCCGTGGCCGCCCCCAGTGCCAATCCTTTCGGCGGCATCAGTCCGACGACGGCGCAGCATGTCGCCGATGGTCTGGGTCGTAAGGTCGACTGGATTGTCGATGGTGGTCCCTGTGCGGTGGGACTGGAGTCCACGGTATAGTCATTGATGAATGAGCGGCCAGTGCTGCTGCGTCATGGCGGGTGTCCGCTGGAAGACATCGAACGCCTCATCGGCCCTGTGGAAATTGCGAGGTCTGATCCGTCGCAGGACGATGCGGCTCAACCGTCCCCCGGCATGCTCAGCCGCCATTACGCACCCGGCACGCGGCTGGTCGTGATTCGCCGCGGACAATCCGCAATACCAATCGCGGGACTGCGTTGCGGGCTGCTCACGGCAGGCAAACAGCCGTATTTCGGTCAATTTGCGAGGATTATCTCTCTGTGTGACGACGAAAATCTGCAAACTTGTGCCGCAAATTTCTTTGCGGCCCTGAGAACTCTCGACGCGTCCGATCTGGACGTTATCATCGTCCATGAATTTCCTGCTTACGGCCTGGGCGTCGCCCTGAACGATCGTTTGCGACGAGCGGCCCATTGACAATATCTCCATTTCTCAATGCCGATTTCGGCATGAAGTGATTTCTATGAACAGAATATCCTGGATTGTGGTTGCGGCGGCATGTGCGATTGCCGTTTCCCTGCGTCTGATCGATCGCCCGTACATGAACTTCTCCGCTCTCGCCGGCCTGGCCGTACTCTGTGGCACCGTGGTGCGACCAGCATGGCTGGGAATCCTGATTCTGCTTGGGTGCCGAGCACTCACAGACGGGATTATCGAAGCGAAGACCGGCCACGGATTCTACGGTTCATGGATGTTCGACTACGCCGCTTATGTTGCAATCTTCGCACTCGGGCGATGGATTCAGCCAAAGCACATCCCGGCAGCGTTTGGAACGGGATTGCTTGCCGCTGCGGCCTTCTTTCTGATCAGCAACCTGGGCGTATGGTGTATGCCTCACGAAGCCGGGCAATATCTCTATCCGCGAACGCTCGCCGGGCTGACAACCTGCTTCGTGAATGCCATCCCATTTGCCCGAGGCACATTCCTTGGCGATATCGGATTCACGGTCGTCTTTATTGGTGCCCTGCAGTTGCTTGTTGCTTCGACAGTGAAGAATGAAGCACCCGCCTCGACCAAAACAGCCTCACTCGATGCCTGACAACTATTCATGGTGAAGCGACGGACATGAATGTCCATCCTGCTCAAACACGTGCTCGCTCTACTTAGTAATGCGTACCAGCTTCATGATGCGGCCGGAGACGTTCCAGTCCTGAACATACAGGTTGCCGTCTTTGTCCCAGTATGATCCGTGCGTGCCGCTGAAAATGCCTTCGATCCACTGTTCTTGCGGTACATTGTAGCTGCCGCCTTTCGCGGGATCCGGATTGTGGCCGAGAACTGAGATGATCTTGTTGCTCTTGTCCAGGATCACGACTCGTCCCTGCAAATCCGGCACGGAAACGAAATCGCCATGGATTGCTACGGAGGTGGGCATTCCCAGGCCGGTGATCACTTCTTCGATAAAGTTGCCGTCAAGATCGTAGTGCAGCAGGCGCCCCTTAGGCTCGTGGTTGCGATCGCAGATCAGCAGCCGAGGCGGATCGTAACGGGTGTCCAGAGTCATGCCGTGCGCCGTGTTGAACTGCTTTAGATCATTCCCTTTGCTGCCGAAGTGCATCAGGTACTTGCCCGTTTTGTCGAACTTGAAAATGTAGTTGCTGGCATAGCCATCGGACAGAATGATGTCGCCGTTGGGAGCGACTGTGATCGCCGTGGGATTGAACTTTGTCAGTTCAAGTCCTGATTCTTTCGGGAACGGCAGCTTCAGCACAATGTCGCCGGTTTCCGCACTGAACTTAATCCCTTCCGCGTTGGCGTTTCGAGCCCCGTAGATAAACTCTCCTTCCGCTTCATCGCGGATTTCCATGTCATGGATTCTGGAATACTCGTCACCGACGAAACGGCGAATCACTTTGCCGTCCGGCGAGAAGACAAACACTCCCATATCGGCGCTGGTATAGATATTGCCCGCCTTGTCGATCACGACACTGCCGTGAGTCGGACCAATGACCGACTTGCCGTCTTCGCCAAGCCCCCAGCCTGGCACCGTGTCGAACGTCATCGCCCCGGCCCCCATTCGCACCGGTGCCACGGTCTCTGCCGCGGACCCTGGCAACGCGATGCTGAGGACGATTGTGAATGCGATGGACTTCAAAAAGTTCTTCATGATTCGGTTTCCTGTTTGATCTTTGAGCGGCAACAATCAGACTGCTGCGGAAGTCGCATGATCCATGCGTCACACGGCATTTGGACCAAGCCGGGTCGATGTGAGGCACGATCGATTTGTCATTGATGGAACAAGTTCTAGTTCAATAAAAGCAACGATGTCAAATGGTCGCCGGTAAAATCGCCCTCACGATCATTAAGCAACTCCGAACGGATTGACCAGTGCCGTTGTTGCGGAGAGCATGAGTCGCTGGCGTGGTCGCGAGAATGACTCGACTCAGAGAGTCAAGCTACGGCAGTCCGATCACAGGCTTTTCGACGTGCCATGTTTCATGCAGATGAACGGCGAGTTGGCGCACTTCCTCGGGATGTTCGGCAGCGAGATTCTGCTTTTCATGGGGATCGGATTCAAGATCGAACAGCTGCGGATTGCGGTCGTTCACGGCATGCACAAAAGCATATCGATCTGCCGGGCAATCGTAGCTCAAAATGAGCTTCCACTTGCCTTCGATGCACCAGCGGTACTGTAAAGACGTTTCGTGGTTCTTCAGATCGGCCACATCGTGCGAAAAACTCTCGCCGCACAGGTACGTGCGGTCGAGCGGCTGTCCGTCCTGAATCAGCGGCAGCAGATTTCGTCCAGGAAGCTCGGGCATTGCCTCCAGGCCGGTCACGGCAAGGATCGTCGGCAGGACATCCAGAGTGCTGCACAGGTCGGGGTATTCTGCCGGAGCGATTTTGCCCGGCCATGAGACCATGATCGGCGTACGAATTCCACCTTCATACGGCGTCTGCTTTGAACGCGGTGCGAAGCCATGACCCCATTCTTTGCCGAGATTCATTTCCGGTGTCGCCTGAATCCAGCCATTGTCTGTCACATACATGACAAGCGTGTTGTCGCTGAGTTTCTGCTGATCCAGATGATCCAGCAACTGACCGCAGGTTTCATCGAAGAACTCGCACATCGCGTAATACTTTGCCAACTCAATGGGCCGACCATCGCTGCGGTACTTTGCCAGCAATCGTTCGGGCGGATCGTGGGGCGTATGGGGTAAAATCGGAGCATACCACAAAAAGAACGGCTTGTTTGCAAGTTTTGATTCCGCGATAAAGTCAAACACCGGTTGCATTCCTTTGCGGCCAATTTCAAGTCCATCGTCCCCGTGGCGACCACCGCGATTCGGGAATCCTCGTGTCATGCCGTGGGTGAAGCCTCCGCGAGCGTAATTCCCTTCCCACCATTTTCCGGACTGCATTGACAGGTAGCCATGGTCACCCAGCAGTTTCGGAATTGTCGGATATTGGTCAATGCAGGAGATCAATTGTTCCCGCAGCCCGGCGTATTGCGCGTCCGTTAATGATTTGTCCGGCTTCGGATCGTTGCCGGTGACTCCATGCTGATGCGGATACAGGCCGGTAATCATTGTCATTAATGACGGACGACACAGGGGCGTCGGAGTGTACCCACGTTTGAACAAGGCACCGCGAGTTGCCAGTCGGTCCAGATGCGGCGTCTGAATCACCGGGTGTCCCATGCAACTGTAGTCCGTCCATGCCTGGTCGTCTGACAGGATCAAGACGACGTTGGGCTGCGTTTGAGCCTGGCAATGTGCCTGGACATAAAACGCCAGGCACGCGCCAAGGACCGATAACCCGAGATGAATAAACTTCATGGTGATTTCCTGTTTCTGTGGGGTAGTCACGGACGATTTTCAAAGTAGGTCCTTTCTGCCGGAAAGGACTTTCGCCGTAAGGCGAACCGCCATGGGACGCCCATCCGCTCCATGTCGCCGCGTGGCACTTCTTTCCACCTCGTCGGGTCGCCGGTCGCGGCAAGCCGCGAAGTTCAGTAGGCCGGACCAAGCGAAGCGCCGTTCCGGCAGGTCGGCGAATTGCCGGAACTCACTTCGTTCGGTCCGGCCTACCGAAATGCGAGACTACACCCCTTTCTGTCGCTGCAATACCGAATGGCTGGTCCGGCCCTGTGCTGCACTTTACACTTTCAGGCCGTCAATGTCCTTTCCCAAGAGATCACGCATGGCCAAACTGTTCCCGGAAGAAGAAATCGAATCGCTGCGGCGAGAACTCGAACGCCACAATCAGCTGTATTACGTCGATGCGAAACCAGAAATCACCGACCGCGACTACGACGCGCTGATGACGAGGCTGATGGCTCTGGAGACGGCTCATCCGGAGTTTTATTCGCCGAACAGCCCCAGCCTGAAAGTTGGCGGTGAGCCGATCGATGGCTTCGAACAGGTCACCCATCGTGTGCCCATGCTGTCGATTGAGAATGCATTTGAGGAACAGGAACTTGTGGACTGGGACGCCAGTCTTCGCAAGGCTCTGGAACGTGAAGCCCTTGACTACTCGGTTGAATACAAGATCGATGGCGTGGCGATTTCGCTTCTCTGGGAGCATGGCACGTTTGTGCGAGCCGCCACACGCGGCAATGGTGCGGTCGGTGACGATGTGACGTCGAACGCGAGGATCATTGCCGGTGTACCCCTCCGTCTGGCGACTGACAAACCGCCTGCGTCGCTGGAGGTCCGAGGCGAAGTGGTGATCCTGAATGAAGAGTTCGCAGCGTTTCAGGCGGCGCAGGTCAAAGCGGGTGGAGAGCCGTTTAAGAATCCACGCAATGCGGCAGCGGGTGCCCTGAAACTGCTCGATCCTAAACTGGCCCGCGACCGAAAACTGCGATTTTTGGCGCACGGTGTCGGATATGTCGAAGGAATTGCATGGAGGTCATACGTTGAATTCCTGCAGGCAATTCGCAAACTTGGAATCCCGACGACACCCAACATTGCGCAGGCGCATGGATTTGATGAATTGATGCGAGTCTGTGCCGCGATGATTGCCAAAGTTCCGGAACTTTCCTTCGAAGTCGATGGACTTGTGATCAAACTCGATTTGCTGACGGACCGTGACCAACTCGGTGCCACGTCAAAAAGTCCGCGCTGGGTGCGCGCCTACAAGTGGGAACGCTACGAAGCGGAGACGCGGGTCCGCGGCATCACGATTCAGGTCGGCAAGACCGGCACGATGACGCCGGTGGCCGAACTGGAACCTGTAGAAATCGCCGGGACGACAGTTTCCCGTGCCAGTCTGCACAATCGTGACGAGCTGGATCGACTCGGAGTGCGGATCGGTGATCTGGTCGTTGTCGAAAAGGCGGGAAAGATTATACCGCATATTCTGCGAGTCAATGAGTCGGCTCGCACGGGCACCGAGGAGCCGTACGTTTTCCCGACTCAATGTCCGGAATGTCATACACCGCTGCAAAAAGATGAAGGCGGCGTTTACATCCGCTGTCCGAATCCGACTTGCCCGGCGCAGGTGCGTGAGACGTTGATTTTCTTTGCGTCGCGTCCGGCCATGAATATTGACGGACTCGGCGAAAAACTGATCGAACAGCTTTTTACGGCGGGCCTTGTCGACGGTATTCCGTCCCTGTATCGGCTTGCAGACCGTCGTGAGGACCTGTTGAAGCTGGAGCGTCAGGGAGCAAAATCGATCGACAACTTACTGAGCGGCATCGAAGCCTCGAAGCAGCAACCGCTGTGGCGATTGCTGACGGGACTTAACATCCGCCATGTAGGGCAGACGAACGCACGAACACTGGAGCGAGCCTTTGGAACGATCGACGAAATTGCTGCGCAGTCAGAAGAGTCGCTGTCCAATGTCGATGAAATCGGCGAAGTGATTGCCGCGTCCGTACATCGTTTTTTCAAGTCCGAATACGGCATTCGGCTCGTAAATGAACTCCGGGAACTTGGCCTGAATCTCGGTCAGCCGATCGATCGTTCGAATATTCCTGTCAACGGTCAACTGGTCGGCAAGACGCTGGTTGTCACTGGGACAATGGTACGTCTCAAACGCGACGAAATCGAACAACTCATCCGTGACCACGGCGGCAAGGCCAGCGGCAGCGTTTCAAAGAAAACAGACTTCGTGGTCGCAGGCGAAGCGGCCGGCAGCAACCTGACAAAGGCTCAAGTGCTGGGTGTCAAGGTGCTGACGGAAGATGCGTTTCTGGCGATGCTTGAAAACTGATGCTGGATCGCGCGCAACGATAAAAGGCGAATCACAGTCAACGAAAATCAAGAAAGCGATCGCTCTGCAAGGCAAAGGGCAGGCAATCGAAATCACGACTGCCCCGGATTTTCTTCAGTCTCTTTTTCAATCAGAGTAGAGCGATCCCTGCTGCGGATTCGCGTAGAAGGTGAACGATGTGGTCGCGAGGCTCGCGAGCGTGTGTCCGACCGCGGCATGACCACCTGGGATCAGGCGCGAGAAGAGCCAGGATCGGCACACCCACGGAG
>JANOUN010000319.1:0-12522 GCA_031416875.1 Planctomycetota bacterium
CGTCCCGCTGACTACCGCGGGGCCGTTGGTCGCTACAACATCGTGACACAGGCGACGCCGACGGCGGTCAGCGCTGGCGATTCGATCACTCTGAACATCGGCATTGCCGGCACCGGAAAATACCCAACGGCGATGAGCGAACCGATTGCGATCACCGTGGATAAGTCTGAATCTCTGTCACTGGATGCGATTGTCGGCACGCAGCGGAAAAACGGCGGAAACTCAAAGGACAATCCGACTGCCGCCAGGCAGATGGAGGCTGATTTCACGAACGACAGTTCTGTAGCCGCGCTTGTTCCACAATCGCCTGCGAGGACCAGCGAATGGTGGTGGTTCTTCGTCCTCACTCCTCCGCTTGCGTGGCTGACGACGGTGCTTGTATGCAATCGAGCGATCAGCAGCAGTCGTTTGCCGGGTTTTCGGTCGGCAAAATCGCGCTGTCTGTCTGCGATTGCACAGGCGAACGAATTCCCGGAAGTCGTGACGGCGCTGACTTGTTACATAGAACGTCGCACTGGGCAGGCATGTTCAACGTCTGCCATTGCCATCGGCGCGTTGCGAACTTCCGGCCTGACGCAGGCTGCAATTGATGTCGAACAGTTCTTTGCGCGTTGCGCACAGTCGAAACTTAACGGTTCAACAGAACAATCACTGGCTGGATACCGGAAGGAGGCTTGCGAACTTGTGGAGCGGATCGAGTCAGCCTTCGATTCGACCCACAAAACTCAGGTTCGTCGCTCAAAACACACGGCAACAGGTCGAGCCGCGAAAGTGCGAAACATCAGCAGGACCGCACAGCGGGTTTCGATGGTGATCATCACGGCGATCGTCGCTTGCTCACCTGACAGCATTATGGCGGCTGAGGAATCTTTGCCCGTCAGCGCGTCCGTCACGAATGCTAAAGAGGAGACAGATGACATTGCGGAACTTTCCATCGCTCAGCAGCAGACACTGCTGTCGGAAGCGGGGGATCTGTATTCTCGCGCCACTGGCATTGCAAAAACGGACTCGGCCGAAGCGAAGGATCTGTTCACAAACGCTGCCCGGAAATACCAGCTGCTGATCGATTCAGGCCTGCACAATGCGCTGCTCTACAGGAATCTTGGCAATGCCTGCCTGCAGAGCAACCAGCTTGGCCGCGCGATCGCGAATTATGAACGAGCGAAACAGCTGGACCCTGGTGATCAGCAACTTGCTGTCAATCTTGAGTTCGCGAATTCTCTGGTTAAGGGCGCTGAGTCAGAGTCGAATCACGAGACCACAACAACGGGAGATGCGATGTCAATCAAATTCATCGTGCAGAAGATTCGCACATATAACAGTCTGCTGATCGACCTGGCCGGTACGCAAACGATTCTCTGGACGCTGGTCGTTTCGTCTGTTGTGTTCTGGAGTCTCCAGATCACACGTGCGGCAGGTTATCGTTTCCCTGTCTGGCGATTCGCGATGGTACCGCTGCTGTTACTGACGAGTTCACTGACTTCCGCGGTGCTTGCGACTTCGCCACAAGACACCGAAAACGGAATTATCGTGGCTGACAAATCGACGTTGCACGCAGGTGACGGAGAGCAGTTTGAAGCAGTCGTCTCTCTCGACGACGCCCAGGGCCATCGCGTTCAGATCCTGACCACTCGCGGCGACTGGGCCAAAATCAGAACTCGCCACGGCCACATCGGCTGGCTGCCCGCCCGCGATGTGGAACGACTGTAGAGACGGCCTGTCGTTCTGCATCAAAGGATCACATGGACTTCAATGACTGCAGCCGCATCAGTGTGCGGAAGACCCGGACAATGTCAGCGAGTGAAATAGTTCCCTGAATCTGCGTGTCGTCCTGGACGATGACGATGTCCCGGCCGGTCTCGGCAAGTTTCATCAGGACGTCGGCCAGTCGTGACGTTGGTGACACCGAAATCAGCCGCCCTTTCGCGACGCTGGAGATCGGTTCAGAGAGAACGGGATCCTGTCCCGAAGCCAGCAGCTCAATCAGTGGAGGCAGGTCAATGGAATGATCCACAAGTGCCGGACGCGATGGCGGCTGGAGCGCCATCAGAATGTCGTTCCGGCTCACGACACCTGTCACCTGATTTCTTTCATCCAGGATCGGCAGGTGACAAACCTCGTAATCCTGCATCAGCTTGATCGCAGTCGCGACAGGCTCTCGTCCGGGAACGGTCACTGCCAGACTCATCACATCGCGCGCTGTCTGAGCACCACGACAGAAAATCTCATCGAGCGAAAGATCACTGTCAAGATCTACGAGACGCAGCCGCTGCAAAGGTTGCAGTGTCTGAAAGACGCGATAGTACAGCAGCATCGCGGATGCAAAACTGACGGGGGTAATGATGCCGCGAAGTTCGTGAGGATCATCGAACACCAGGACGCTGTCACACTTCTGGCGAACCATGATTTCAAGAACTTCCAGCGGCCTTGCGGAAGGACTGACATGTGGTGTCGTGCGTGTTGTAAGGTCACACACATTGGTGGTGAGAATGCTGCGGTCACGATCGCATTCTTTCAGCGTATTCACGTAGCGAGGCAGACAGCGAAGAATCGTCGTGTGCTTCAGCAGCCCGATGACATCACGTTTCACCGCGTCAATGACCGCTATGGAATCGAGCGTAAGAGGGTCCCGCCGACCGATCAACTCACCAATCGAGACTTCAGAACTGACCGTCGGCACATTTGTCGACATGATCTCGGAAACGGTTTGCAGTCGTTCGAAAAAGCCAAATTCGTTCCGAGCCAGCTGCTGAAACAGATCAATCACACTTTGAGCCATGCGCGCACCCTGCCCCTTCAAATCTGCGAATACCTCTCAGGTTATCGAATCGTCAGGACGCGACTTGCTGACGAATATGCGGGATTCTTCGGACATAGAATCGGCACAACCGTTATCAGAGTTGCTTCCCGTGACTTCACGTCTACGATGCCGCCTGTTCAAGCCGATTGGCTGTCGCACTCGCGCCGAATTGGTGGCGTCTTTCCAGTGTCCTGAGGATCACGCATGTCCGGTTCCATTGAGTCATCAACGCAGGATGAAATTGCCTTTTCATTTCGACAGGTGACTCAGCAGTTTGACGCAGACGCCAGTCCCGTATTTCGTGAGCTGAATCTGTCAATCGCGGTGGGTCAGTTTGTGACAATCGTGGGCCCTTCCGGCTGCGGAAAATCCACATTGCTCAGACTCATGGCCGGACTGCAGTTGCCGACGTTCGGAACCCTGGAACGGCACCCTCATGCAACCGGACAGCAGATCGGGTTTGTGTTTCAACATCCCACGCTGCTACCATGGAGAACAGCCGCGCAGAATCTGCGATTGCCACTGGAACTCGGGAGAGTCGATACCCGTCATTCTTCCCCAATCGCCCCTCATAAGCCATTGGATGAACTCCTGGAACAGGTGGGCCTGTCAGTTCAGGATGCCGCGAAGCGACCGGCTCAAATGTCGGGCGGTATGCAAATGCGACTGTCCCTTGCCAGAGCTCTCGTGACGGACCCGCATGTCCTCCTGCTGGACGAACCGTTTGCAGCCGTCGATGATTTTCTGCGGATGCGACTTCAGGAAGACATCCGTCGTCTGCATGACGATCGTAAACTGACAACCGTCCTTGTCACACACAACATTCAGGAAGCCGTGTTCCTGAGCGATCAGGTCGTTGTTCTGACGGGCTCGCCAGCGGAAGTTAAGACATCGCTGAAAATTCACTGGCCAGGATCCAGAGACGCAACGTTCCGCAACAGCGATGCGTTCGTCAGTTACCTGCGTCAGTTGAGTCGTTCATTGTTCGACCAGTAACTTCCTGCTTACACCGCACGCGGTTGGCATTGGCTCGTTTAACCGCGTGCCCAGCGGGCCGCGCGAGCAGCATCCCGCTGGATGGACTCCCACGCGCGGGGCGTTGCCCACGCGGTTAAACGAATGTGCCAGCCTCAACCGCGCGCGGTATAACTTATACGCTACGTCCGGCTTTGGCTGCGTTGAAGAGCGGATTGCAGGTCAGCGATCGTGAACGGCTTGGCAAGGAATTCAAAGTGCGAAAGTTCTTCAATCAGGCCGTCGGCTTCCAGCTGCGGCCTGATTCCGGAGATCAGAATGACGGGAATTGAGATGTTCCATTCACGCAGAATGGCGAACAATTCCATGCCGCTCAGTCCCGGCAGGCCATTGTCCAGAATCACAAGGTCGAATTCCTGAGGCGTCGCGGTCAGGCTTTCGATCGCATCAATCGCGTTGTTTACGACAGTTGATGCATGATCAAGCACGCGCAGCATTCCCTGACAGACTTGCTGGACCATGACATCATCTTCAACGACGAGAATATGCAATCGCGGGCCTCCGCGGGCTGATTCAAGAGCAGAATCAAACTCCCGCTGTATTGTGGCAGGTTCACGGCTTCGACTTCAAGTCGGTCAATTTGGACTTTGTTCGTGTTGGCAGCAATGATCGAAAACTCCCGGACTGAAAAGGCTGACTGCCCGACTGGTTCGGTAACAGGCCTGGTTGCAGGGGCAAATTTGCCGGCAGCTTCGGGATCCTGTCTTGCAGGCCGCCAGGAAGTCGTCCGCTGAAAGCTGAATCGACTTTCTCCATCGCATCGTTGATTTTCTCGCGGTCCTTTTCTTTGATCAGGCTGGAACTGGAGACCTGTTTTGCCAGACTCCTTGCATCCATCCTGCCCGAGCGCAGACTGGCGACCAGCGTCTGAACTTCCGAAACTTTCTGGATCAGTTCTTTATTGTCTCGCTCCAGCTGGCCGTACTCCGCAGCGAAACGATTCTTGAGTGTCTGAAACTGTTCATCCGCGAAGTCAGTCACCTCGGCCATCAGCTTTTCTTTGGCGACATCCATCTGATGCGTGAACGCTGCTTTCACACCGGATGCCACCTGTTCGCCAACATCGGAATGCAGTTCGATGTCGGGCCTTCGCAGCGTACCGGAAATCTGTACTGTCGCATTCAGTGTCTGCAGACTGGCAAACACATCGTTGGCTGCTTCGATAATCTCCGGTCGCACATCTTCGCCAGCAGAAAATTCCAGGTGATCCAGCCGTGAATCCATTACCAGTTGACCTTGAATCTGGTTTTTCACAATGACCAGTTGACTCTGCCACATGACGTCATTCAGGACTGCCTGCAGGCAGGCATTCTCCGGCTTTCCGGCACGCAGGGGAATTGAGTTTGTGTCGCGGAAGTCAGCCAGCATTTCTGTTACAGGAATATCCTGTGTGGCATCGTAGATGACTTTTAACTGCAGTGGTCGCGAACCGGCGGCGACGAGTGACATCACGCAAGGGCGCCCCAGCAGAACTGGATCTTCGGTCACGTCGGTCAGCAACGCTTTGAACGGGACAGATTCCCTGCTGACAGAAATCGTCCCTGTCATTCGCAGATTTTTTAACAGGAAATCAGGCGATGGATTGGCTGCCCAGAATTCAAAGTTGCGGCCGGTGTGGCGTGGCGGCTGAATCTGTTCGTGGAGTCCATGCTGGTAGTCGCGAATCGTCTCGACCCACGTCAGGATTTCCTGCAGGCGCAGGTACATCGTCTTGCCCAGCAGTGCCTGAGAAATCCGGCGCGGGTCAGGTTTGAGCAGCTCGAGTGTGTGTTTGACTTTTTCCTGGTCCCGCAGTCTTGCGCTGTTGAGCAGCTGAAAGTCTGCTCGAACCTCAGGGACGATGCCTGTCAACTCATCGCGAAACATCTGTGCGTCGCGCACGAGAAGCTCCGCTTCCTCGGCAACGGTGAGATACTGCTCAATCTGCTGCAGTGTGTCGCCCTTCTTTGCATTGTCAAAATCCTGCTTGAGTTCCCTGGCACGGGGTTCCAGTTCCTTCGCCTGGGCAACCAATTCCTCGAAACGCACATCCCATTTTTCGTAGACGCCGGTGCCGACGCGGTACGTTTCCAGGTTGTTCGGGTCCAGTTGCGATTTGATCTGACCTTCCAGATTGGACAACCATTCGTCGCCAAGTTCAGTCAGCTTCTCCGTGACCCAGGACGGTTCTGTTGATTCAGGCTCATCTGTGAACTCCAGCTGGCCATCGTCGCTGCGTCGGGTATCAAATCGCAGGCCGTCGATGTGGCCGTCTTCGATGACGAAACGCCGACGTGACAGCGAATGGGATTCCAGTTTGACATGCAGTTCATCGAATTCGACCATGTTCTTTCCGGGTCGGCCGGCGCTGGCCAGCGACATGCCCTGGATCGTGAACGACGGTGGAAAATATGTCGTCTTCAGTTCCGCTACATCCACTTTGGCGCCGGTAACAGACTGCAATGACTGCACGGTTGAATAACACAGCAGCGGATCCACGCCATAAGTCAGAAATCCCCAAAGCAGACCAACAATGATCAGTCGAGGAATGATGTAAGTCCAGCGCATGCAATGTCTCGATGATCGGGGCTATCCGAAAAGGGGTCTGACCCACTCCGGCAAGACGGAAACACCAACATAATCGACTCGCCTCCAAAGGGTCAGACCCCTTTTCGGATAGCCTCTCAGACTTCGATGGTGCCAAAGCGATCAGCCCATTCGGCACCCAGCAAAATTCTTGTGATCCACCAGGGGCGAATGTGGCGTGCGAGCTTTTCTGAGTACTTCTGAAAGACGGGGTGACTCACGCGATGCACGGGCCAGATCAGCAGCAGGCCGCAAATGAAACTGCCCATGACAATTGAATTGTTGAAGTCGGTCCACGGCATCATCGGCGTGTCGTAAACGGCTTCCCAGAATCCGCGCAGTGCCGGCTGATTCAGAACGTACGTGCCAACCTCATCAAAGGTTGAGTCAAACGCTGATGACGCAAACGTCAACGCCACTGCAGCGCAGGCCGTAATCGCCAGATTGACTCGTGTGGCAGCGATACAGAAACCCAGCACAATCGCCAGCAGATTGCCTTTGGGAACAATTCCCATCAGCACACCCAGCGCCAGACCGTATGACATCTGGGTCGGTGTGGATTCAATCACCAGGGCCTTGAACAACAGTCGGAGTGGCCGCAGAATGAGAAACATGAATTCTCCTTGACGCTTTGCCGGGACACAGATTTCACCTGTGCGCAGGCGAACTCATGGAATCTGGCGCTCATGTAATGAGGGGTCAAGATGAGGTAGGTCCCTGGATCCTGTTGGCTGCGGATTGTGTCTCGTCATGCGAGCGCACGGCGGCAGGAGATTCCTGACGGCTCCCAAATTGGCAGATTTTGCGGGACGCTGGCTTTGCGGAACGCTTTTGATTTGGCCTCTTCGCCGACGGGATTACCTGCACTCTCGCAGGACGAACCCGTTGAGGCATCCCGGAAAACACGGATTCATTGATGGACAGATACACCAGGTGGATTTGCAACCTGCATGCACGGATCGTATTCTCCCTGCGGTATGACGATTTTTAGTTCTACCGATGCGGCGGGAATGCGATTTGCACGGCCGAAACGGCAGTCGTCGAGAATGTAGAAATTGGCAGTGTCAGAGAATTCGAAAGGTAAGTAATGACCGTTCAGACCGACAAAGAAAAGTTTTCGTTTCAGGCTGAGATCAGCCAGTTGTTGCAC
Source organism: Planctomycetota bacterium (assembly GCA_031416875.1). GTDB lineage: Bacteria > Planctomycetota > Planctomycetia > Planctomycetales > Planctomycetaceae > SXXK01. Next base: position 7,551 of record JANOUN010000319.1, read on the forward strand.
TTGTTGTCTCATTCGCTGTACCAAAACCGCGAAATCACGATTCGGGAACTTGTGTCAAACGCTTCCGACGCGCTCGACAAATTCCGATATGTCTCTCTGACGTCCGGTCAAAACGCCAAGACCGATGACCTGCGAATTTCGATCGAACCAGACAAGGAAAATCGGGTTCTGACAATTCGCGACAACGGGATTGGAATGACGCATGATGAACTCGTGAGCAACCTGGGAACGATTGCTCGCAGCGGCTCGCTCGACTTCCTGAAGAAGGTTCAGCAGACCGGCGAAAAAGCGGCCGACCTGTCGCTGATTGGTCAGTTCGGTGTCGGGTTCTATTCCGCATTCATGCTGGCGGATCGCGTCGAAGTCGTGACCCGCAGCTCGGCAGAAGACACCGGATGGCGCTGGGAATCGACTGGCGACGGCACATTCACGATCAGCGACGTGTCCGAACCAGTCGAACGCGGCACCAGTATTCGTCTGCATTTGAAAGACGGGATGGAGGAGTTCACTGAGTCCGTGCGACTGAAGCACATCCTGCGCAAGTATTCGACGTTCGTGCCGCATGCAATTTATCTGGAATCGGAGCACATCAATAACCAGCCTCCGATCTGGGTCGAACCAAAGAACACGGTCACTGACGAACAGTACGATAACTTCTACGAGTACCTGACTCACTTCCCCGGTCAGAAAGCATTGTGGCATCTGCATCTGGCTGCCGATTCGCCGTTTCAGTTTTACAGCATTCTGTATTGCCCGGATCAGAATCTGGAAAAGATGGGGTTTGGTCGCTCCGATTACGGGCTGCATCTGTGTGCGAAACGAATTCTGGTTCAGAATGACAACCGTGACCTGCTCCCGGACTACCTGCGGATTCTCCGCGGAATTGTGGATTCTGCAGATCTGCCGCTGAACGTGTCGCGCGAGGCTCTGCAGGACAACACGGTCTTTCGTAAAATGCAGCGTGTGATCACAAAGAAAGTGCTGGATCACTTCGATACGTTTGCCGAAGAGCAGAAGGATGCTTACGTTCGCTTCTATCGTGAATTCGGCGTCATCCTGCGCGAAGGCATTTCGTCTGATTATGAAAATCGTGATCGCATCGCAAAGCTGTTGCGCTTCGGATCGACGCATTCCGTGCAGACACCGGAAATGGTCTCACTGGAAGACTATTGCAGCCGCGCGAAAGAGGGACAGGAGCAGATCTACTTTGCGTGCGGGACTGACCCCGATGCCGTCATGCGCGATCCAAATCTGGAAGTATTCCGGTCACGCAATCTGGAAGTCCTGATTCTTACGGACCCGGCGGATGAATTCATTCTTTCGCAACTGCGTGAGTTCCAGAAAAAACAGATTGTTTCTGTCGATGCGGCTGAACTGAAACTGCCGCCGAAGAGCGTGGATCCGTCAAAAAGTGACGACGAAAAGGCAGAAGCCGACAAGGACAAGCAGGACACTCCGGTGGATCTGGAGGCATTGATCAGCCTCATGAAGGAAGCACTTGGCGATCAGGTTCAGGATGTGCGACGTTCCGAACGACTCACTGAAAGCCCCTGCTGTCTGGTCAATGCTCAGGGATCAATGAGCACGACGATGCAGCGCGTGCTGCGGATGAATACGCCGGAATTTGAAATGCAGAAGATGATCCTGGAGATCAATCCTGGCTCACCGCTCGTCAAACGCCTTGCGGACCTCGTCACCAATCCTGACAACCACAGTTTCGTCCGTGCCTGCAGCCAGCAGCTGCATGCCAACGCCATGATCATGGCCGGGCTTGCGCCCAACGGCAATGAAATGGCCGCGCGGCTGCAGGGTTTTATGCTGGAACTCGCAGAGAAGAAATCGTCGACATGAAATTTGCCCTTGTCATTCCAGACGGTGTTGCCGACGAACCACAACCAGGGCTCAACGGTCGCACGCCGCTCGAAGCGGCCAACATTCCCCACATGGATGAAGTCGCCGCCCTGGGCGTTGTCGGCCAGACCGACAACGTCCCGGCGTCAATGCCATCCGGCAGTGATGTGGGGACGATGAGTCTGTTTGGTTACAGCCCGCTCGAATTCCACACCGGTCGCGCGCCCCTGGAAGCGGCGGCTCAGGGAATCGAACTGCAGGACGGCGACTGGGCGATTCGCTGCAATCTGGTCACGGTTGCCAATGAACAGATGCAGAGTTTCACGGCCGGACAGTTTCCATCCGAGATGGCCCGGGAACTCATCGAACTATTGCAGCGCGATCAGTGCGGAGACAGTCACAGGAAATTCCACACGGGGGTGAGCTATCGAAATCTGTTGCTCTATCGGAGTCGCGGAACGACGGCTCCGTTTACAAGGCAGACCGACAGCACGCCGCCGCATGATATTACCGATCAGCCGATTGCCGGTCACCTTCCCTCTGGACCGGGGTCGGATCCGTTGCTGCAGTTAATGAATCGCAGCCGTGACTTGTTCGCCAACGCAAGTTGTAACCGGCAACGCATTGCCAGCGGAGAATTGGCAGCGACGCAGATCTGGCTTTGGGGACTGGGTCAGCGTCCGGCGTTCATTCCGTTTCGGGATCGTTACGGGGTTCGCGGAGCCGTCATTACCGCCGTCGATCTGCTGCGCGGAATTGGCCGGTTGCTGGGCTGGGAGGTTGTCGAAGTTGCCGGAGCCACCGGGTATCTGGACACCGACTACGCGGCGAAGGGCCGAGCCGCCATCGAAACGCTGTCTCGACCGGACGTCGATTTCGTGGTTGTGCATGTTGAGGCGACCGATGAAGCCTCGCACGAAGGTCATGTGGATGAAAAAGTCCGAGCTGTCGAAAATATCGATCGGCACATCGTGGGGCCTCTGCACAAGTGGCTGAAACAACAGGGAGATTATCGCCTGCTGATTTGTCCCGATCACCCCACATTTCTTCGTACCAGAACTCACAGCCACGGTTACTGCCCGTTCGCAATGTGCGGGACCGGAGTCGTCGCAGACGGAGCGAAATCCTACAGTGAAGTGTCCGCGACTGCGTCCTCGATCAGGCTGCCGCACGGCTGGGATTTGATGTCGCGATTGATCCTGGAGGATCGGTAGTTCTGGGACTAATGCAGCGACTCCGTCATTTTCCCCGCAGTTTTGTCAGCAGGCGATCCAGTTGATTGGCAAAGTCCTGTTTGTTGCGGGCGCTGTAAGCTGCCGGGCCTCCGGTTTCCATTCCAGAGCCTCGCAGTCCGTCCATCAGGTTTCGGGCAGCCAGACGAGAACCTACGTTGTCGGCATTCAATTCTTCGCCGCGCGGATCCAGCACGGTCGCACCGCGCGCGACGGCATTGGCGGCGAGCGGAATGTCGGAAGATATCACCAGATCCCCTGCGTTCAGGAGTTCCACGATGCGGCGATCAGCCACATCGGCACCTGCCTTGACCAGCTCTAAACTGATGAGGTCCGACTTCGGAATCCACATCATTTGATTGGCGACTAAGGTGATTCGAATCTTCAGACGCTTGCTCACCTTGTACAGGATTTCCTTTGCTTCAACCGGACATGCGTCCGCATCAATCCAGATCTGCATGGAAAATTGGCTTTCTGAATCACTTCAAATACGTCACGATGCGTGAAAATTCGTTTCCAGGCCAGATCAAATACGTTCCAGAGGAATCATCATGCAAAGAATCCTGACGTCGTCATTGCTAAGTCTCGTGATGATAAGCCTTGTCGTCGAACATGCAAATGCAGGCGACTGGGCTCAGTTTCTTGGACCGGACCGAAATGGCGTTTCGACAGAGACCGGCCTGATCAGCGTCTGGCCCTCAGCCGGGCCGAAAATCGTCTGGCGCATGCCTCTCGGTGTGAGCATGTCCGGAGTTGCGGTGGCCAAGGGTGCCGCCTTCACAATGTTTCAGGATGAAAAGTCTCAATACGTCGTGTGCCTGAACGCAGCTGACGGAAAAGAACGATGGCGAACTCCGGTTGGTCCGGTGTATGAAAATGCCATGGGCCACGGTCCTCGCGCAACACCAACGGTTGCCGATGGTCATGTTTTTGCCTTCACTGGTGAAGGAATTCTGGTGGCGCTGAAATCCGATGACGGCAAGCAGCTGTGGACTGTCAATGTCCCGCAGCTGCTCAGTGGAAAGCCGAATGAGTATGGCGTGTCCTGTTCTCCTTTGGTCACGGGCAGTCACGTCATCGTGCATTCCGGCACGAAAACGGCTGCTGTAGCAGCGTTCGGAATTGCGGACGGCAAGCTGGCATGGAAAGTCGGCAGCGGAAACGCGGGCTATTCTTCGCCCGTCCTGATGTCACTGAATGGTGAAACGCAGATTGTATCGCTGACTGGCTCCGGTTTGATCGGGATCGAACCGGGATCCGGCAAAGAGCTGTGGTCATTTCCGTTTCCAACGGAATATGACTGCAACACGGCGTCACCCGTGCGGCTCGACGATCAGCATCTGCTGATCTCGGCTGGTGAAAACCACGGTTCGGTGATTCTGGCAGTGAAGGCCGACAAGAATGGACCACAGGTGGAAGAGGTCTGGTCGTCATTGGGCAAGGACAGTCAATTGCGCGCCGAATGGCAGACGCCAGTCGTGCACGATGGGCACTTGTACGGGCTCGACAATCAAGGCGGCGCCGGGCCGATCACGAATCTGGTCTGCATGCGGCTGAAAGATCACAAGACGATGTGGCAGCAAAACCGCTTCGGGAAAAGCAATCTCATTCTGGCAGACGGCAAGTTGTACCTCACCACGATGGCAGGTGAAGTTGTCATCGTCCAAGCCAGTCCCAAAGAATTCCACGAACTCGGCCGCGCTACGATCATGGAAACGACGCGCCAGGCACCCGCACTTGCCGACGGTCTTTTGTTTGTGCGCGATGACAAGGAAGTCGTGTGCATTGATGTGAAGGCGCAGTAAGGTATTTCTCCCGGGACCCCCACGGAAGGTGTTCGAAAAATGTAGCCATCTCGCTCCGCCGAGATGAGCCTTATTGAAGGCCCG
>JANOUN010000320.1:0-6251 GCA_031416875.1 Planctomycetota bacterium
TTTAATACCAACCCGAAGCGCCAGCGAGGCTGAAATGGCTGAATTCCTCGCTGGCGCTTCGGGTTGGTATGACCATGAGTTCCAAAAATCACTAAGTCAACAAACGGCTAGCGCCATCCCGCTGACACAAACTGGCATGCATATGTTCCGAATCTGCTTTCTGACTCGATCCCTGCTGAACCTAATTTCGCTGCTTGCCGCATCGGCAGCGATCGTGAGCGGATCTGACAGTTGTGCAGATGAACGAGCCGCCTTCTTTGAATCCCGCATCAGGCCACTGCTGATCAATCGATGCTATGAATGCCACAGCGCTGGGGCGGAACAGAACGGTGGATTGCTGCTGGATTCAAGAGCGGGATGGGAAGTCGGTGGTGATTCCGGGACGGCAATTGTGCCGCATGATCCGGACGCGAGCTTGCTCATCAAAGCCGTGCGGTGGGATAACCCCGACATGCAGATGCCTCCCCGGGACTCGGGTGGCAAGCTGACAGCGGCGGAGATTGCTGATCTCGAAGCCTGGGTGCAGAGCGGTGCGTTCGATCCACGGACAGAAGTCGGTGCGGCGACGATACGTAAGACGTGGGAGGAAGCGTTTGCTGAACGGCGTCAATGGTGGAGCCTGCAGCGAGTGAGTGATCCCCCGGTGCCGGAAGTCAAGGATGTCGCATGGAGCGGCTCAGCGATCGATCGGTTTCTGCGGCATCGAATGGGTTCAGAGGGGATTGAACCAGGCGGACTGGCGTCGCCGGAAACATTGATCCGCCGCGCGACGCTGGTGTTGACCGGTTTGCCGCCGCAGCCGGACGAGGTTTCCGCGTTCGTTGAAGCCTGTCAACAGGATCGCGACGCTGCGTATGCTCGACTGGTCGATCATTTATTGGCATCGCCGCAGTTCGGCGAACGCTTCGCGCGACACTGGCTGGATATCGTGCGCTTTACGGAAACACACGGCAACGAATGGAACTACGATGTTCCGTACGCGTGGCGTTACCGTGACTATCTGATTCGAGCGTTCAACGACGACGTTCCGTACAATCAGTTTGTGCGCGAACACATTGCCGGCGACCTGTTGGCGGCTCCGCGTCACAATGTGTCAGGGCAATTTAGCGAATCCGTGATCGGGACCGCGTTCTATCGTTTCGGCGAAGTGAATCACGACAGTTGCGTGCTGTTCGGCAGCATTGGTTATGACGTCGTCGATAATCAACTGGACACGCTCACGAAAGCCTTCCAGGCAACGACCGTTGCCTGTGCTCGGTGTCACGATCACAAGATGGATGCCGTTTCGACGAAGGATTACCACGCGCTGCTGGGAATTCTTCGCAGTTCACGATCGGTTCAGCACACACTGGATGACGCAACCGTCAACGCCGAGGCCATGGCCGATCTTGCGGAGCTGAAGAAATCCATTCGAACTGAACTTTCGGAAATCTGGAAACGTGATGTGGCAGCGCTGGATGCGAACAGGCTTGACTCGCTGCTGGCTGCGGCCGGCGATGTTGCGCCCATTGCGACGGACCCGCTCTTTCCATGGAGCCGATTGAAGAAAATGACTGAGTCACCAGATGCCAGCGTCGCCGAGTCATGGCAGTCCGCCGCCACAGAATACGCGGCGAAATCCGCTGAGCATACGGCGTTCAACACGGCGCAATTTACCACCGTCGCGGACTTTCGAAACGGCGACAGGGCAGCGTGGACAACTGACGGCATGGGGCTCCGCGATCCGAAATGGCATGCCGGCGACTTCAGCGTCGCAACAGACGGTGATTCGGCCATTCGGCACGTACTGTCGGCCGGTGTCTTCACGTTCGGGCTGTCGGACAAATTGAACGGAGCTTTCCGATCGCCGCCGTTGCAGCGGACACATGGAAAGATGAGCTTTGAAGTCATGGGCGGCGGATTCAGTCTGGCTCGCCTGGTTTTCAACAATTGTCAGCTGAACTATACGAATCAGCATTCAATTCATCATCCGGACTGGTCGTGGATCACGGTCGATTTTCAGGAAGGCACTCAGCCCCTGCATCCGTATGCGGAACTGCTGACGTTTTGGGACAACCCGAAGTTTCCTGATCCGCTGGGCACGCTCAGCAAGGACACGGAGAACCAGCGCCTTCCGTTCAACGACCACGCAAAGAACCCTCGGACATGGTGGGGCCTGCGACAGGTGGTGGCCCATGACGGCGCCGAAACGCCGCGCGACGAAGCAGCATTTGTAGCCAGGCTTTACGATAGCGATGCCGTGGAGTCGCTGGACCAGGGCGTTCATCGCTATGCCGCGATCGCTGGAAACGCTGTTGACAGGTTCGAAACGTTCGACACAACAAACGACGACGTTCGCTGGCTCGAATGGCTACTGGCAAAAGGTATACTGTCCAATCGAGCGGACTCGACACCTCGGCTGGCAGAGTTGATCGCAAAATATCGCGACATCGAGGCGAATCAGATTCAACTTCCCACAACCATGCCCGGGATGGCAGATGAAGGACCGGGGTTTGATCAGCCGGTGTTGACACGCGGCGAATACACGAAACCCGGTGAGGTGGTTGATCGTCGATATCTTGAAGCCGTGTCGCGGACGCACGCAAGTGAATCGCGAGATGGGATTGATGTGAGTCATGGGATCGATGTGAGTCATGGGATTGATGCGGCGCACGTCTATCTGCGATCGATCGCACCGACTTCAACCGAAGGCAGCGGGCGGGCTATGGTGGCGGAGGCCATTGTTGACGCTGACAATCCGCTGACATCGCGGGTGATGGTGAATCGGGTATGGTATTGGGTATTCGGGAACGGGCTTGTCCGCACGCCGGACGATTTTGGACATGTCGGGGAACTGCCGTCGCATCCGGATCTCCTCGATCACCTCGCCACGCAGTTTGTCATCAATAAGTGGTCGATGAAGAAACTGATTCGTTCCCTGGTACTCAGTCGCGCATTCCAGTCATCGGCCGCACCAGTAACAGACAGTCGAGAAAAAGATCCGGAAAATCGGCTGCTGTCATGGTATCCAGCGCGTCGAGCGGAAGCGGAAGTCATTCGCGACAGCATTCTGGCAGTGTCCGGGCGGCTGGATAAAAAGATGTACGGGCCGAGCATTCATCCGTACAGAGAAGTGGCTGATACCGAAAAGCGCTTATACATCGGACCGCTCGACGGCGACGGGCGGCGCAGCATTTACATCAAGTTTCAATTGATGGAAGCCGCTCAGTTTCTGAACGCCTTCAATCTGCCCGGCGGCAAGATTTCTCAGGGACGTCGCGATGCGTCGAACGTGCCTGCTCAGAGTCTGGCACTGCTGAATGATCCATTCGTGCTGGCAATGGCTGATCGCTGGTCGGAATCACTCGTTGCGGATGGTAGTATGAACGTCACCGAGCGGCTGAGCGGGATGTTCAGGTCCGCTCTGGGGCGGTCTCCATCTTCGTCGGAACTTCAGCGGTTTGAACAGACCATCAGCGATCTCGGTGCAATTCACAAAGTGAGTCCTGCAGAGATTCTGACAAACCGATCAATCTGGAAAGACGCAGCGCACACCGTCTTCAACTTCAAAGAGTTCATTTTTATACCGTGATCATGCCACAGACTTCCCGCCACCGTTCTTACTGCCCCGGTCGAGCCCCTGCACCGCTCAGCCGTCGTCAATTACTTCAGAGCAGCGCCACTGGGTTCGGGATGTTGGCATGGTCGGCGTTGAGCCAGGAATATGGCTTTGGTGCAACAAGTTCGTCTGCGCATTTTGTCGGCCCGGCGAAGAACGTGATCTTTCTGTTTATGGACGGTGGAGTTTCCCACATCGACACGTTCGACCCCAAACCGGCATTGGCTGTTCATGAGGGCGAAGCATGGAGTGGAGATGCGACTCGCAAATGGGTGAAAAGTCCGTGGAAGTTTGCGCAGCACGGTGACAGTGGCATGTGGATCAGTGAACTGTTTCCGCACATCGCTTCGTGTGCGGATGACATTGCTGTGATTCGATCCATGAAAGCGGATTTGCCGATTCATGCGACTGGCGTGCTGCTGCTGCATACCGGAAACAACCGTGCGGGGCGACCAAGTTTAGGATCGTGGGTCAGTTACGGGCTGGGGAACGAAACAGAGAATCTGCCGGGATATGTGGTTCTGAGTTTCGGCCATGTTCCGGTGGGAGGTCTGGAAGCATTCGGCAGCGGATTTTTGCCCGCCAGTTATGAAGCCACCATTCTGAAGGCGGACGGTGCCTCGCTCGATAATCTGCTTGCCGCAGGATCTCCTGAACTTCAACGTGCGAAGCTGAATCTGCTCCGTCAGCAGGATTCAGAATTTTCAACGAGTCTGGGTGGCAACGATGCAGTTGAGAGTGCCATTCGGAATTATGAACTCGCGGCGCGCATGCAGACGCTGGTACCGGATGTGCTCGATGAATCGCAGGAAACGAAATCCACCCGAGAATTGTATGGGCTCGACGATCCTGACCAGAACACACGGCTCTATGCGCGTCAATGTCTGCGAGCCCGGCGGCTGGTGGAATCCGGCGTGCGGTTCGTGCAAATCAATTGTCCCTATGGACTTTCGAACGGAACGTGGGACCAGCACGGCGGACTGAAAGCCGGACACGAAAAGAACGCACGGCAAACCGACCGGGCTGTGGCAGCGTTGATGAAGGATTTGAAGCAGCGCGGCATGCTCGACAGCACGCTGATTTTGTGGGCGGGCGAGTTTGGCCGAACGCCACATGCGCCGGGACCGGACGGGCGCGATCATCATCCGGAAGGATTTTCGGTATTCGTCGCTGGTGGCGGAATCAAAGGCGGAACAACATACGGGGCGACGGATGAATTCGGCGTTCATGCAGTTGAGAACGTTTGCGACTTTCATGACCTGCATGCCACGTTACTGCACCAATGCGGCCTCGACCACACGCGTCTGACCTACCGCAACAGCGGCCGCGACTTCCGCCTGACCGATGTCAAGGGCCGCGTCGTGCATGAGATCCTGCAGTAAGAGGTGCTGCAATATAAGAAACTGGCGAGACGTCGGGTGTCGTCATCGACGATTGTCAAAGTAGGTCCTTTCTGCCGGAAAGGACTGTGTTTGGTAGGTCCTTTCTGCCGGAAAGGACTGTGTTTGGTAGGTCCTTTCTGCCGGAAAGGACTGTGTTTGGTAGGTCCTTTCTGCCGGAAAGGACTTTCGCCGTAAGGCGAACCGCCATGGGTCGCACATCCGCTCCACGTCGCCGCGTGGCCGTCTTTTCGACCGCGACTCATCGCTGGTCGCGGCGTGGCCGCGAAGTCCTGCTCGGCAAGCAGGACCTACCGAAATCGGTGACTGCACCCTTTGAAAATTGACTCACGTCCGTTACGCAGAGTATGCTTTCTCATCGCTCTGTCAGCAATAGTTTGATGGGTGGCCGGGGTTGGAGGGCGCCAACCCGAAACCCCGGGGGCTTCCTTCGCGCCGCTCAGTCCAGCCCCGGCCACCCGACGCCCGATCCATCAAGGTAGGATCGACATCCCTCCCCGTTTTCCCGCCTTCTCTCCTCAGGAATCGTCACATGCTTCGCGTCAATGCAGGCCGTTCATCGGCGTATTGTGACGGACTCGCCCGGCGTAGTTTTGTGCAGATCGGTGTCGCTGGCATGGCCTCACTGGGATTGCCGCAGATTCTGGCGGCAAAAGCACAGGCAGAGCAACAAGGCACGCCGAAACGCGACACGTCGGTTATCCTGTTATGGCTGGATGGTGGTCCAGGTCATATGGACACGTACGACATGAAGCCGGAAGCACCGGCTGAATACCGCGGAATCTGGAAGCCGATTCCAACCAACGTGCCCGGCATGGAAGTGACGGAACTCTTCCCGCTGCAGGCAAAGATCGCTGACAAGTTTTCTGTTGTCCGATCACTGCATCACGACAGCGGCGACCATTTTACCGGTGGGCACTGGATGCTGACGGGACGCGGCGAAGGCGTGAGCGGAGCCAACACGAAAGGCAAATATCCGTTCTTCGGTTCCGTCGCCACCAAAGTCACCGGAGCGCGGCAACCGGGAATGCCGGCGCATGTTGCTGTTCCGTACGGCATGAGCATCGGCTTGCGGCCCGGCTACTTTGGCGGCAATTATCTTGGCGTGCAGTACAATCCGTTTGAAACCGAAGGTGATCCGAATGCGGAAAACTATCAGGTCCAGAACGTCGGGCTGTCGCAGGGTCTGACGCTGAATCGCCTGAGTGATCGACGTACGCTGCTCACATCGATCGACTGCCTGCGACGCGAGG
>JANOUN010000321.1:0-4519 GCA_031416875.1 Planctomycetota bacterium
GGAATTGTCGACGACCGTACGCATGGGATTCAATCCGATTGTTGTCGTGCTGAACAATAAAGGCTACTCGACCGAACGTTTCATTCTGGAAGGACCGTTCAACGATATCCACAATTGGAATTACCACAAGATGCCGGAACTGTTGGGTTCTGGCTGGGGTTTTGAAGTCCTTACGGAAGGCGATCTGGAAAAGGCCTTCAAGGCCGCATTTGCGAATCAGGATTCCTTCAGCCTCCTCAACGTCCACCTCGACAAACACGATATCAGTCCAGCCTTGAAGCGCTTGGCGGCAAGACTTGCGATGGCTTCGAGCCAATAACTCTACCGAGATTTCAAAGGTTGTGGCCGATTGGCACCATATGATGCCGTCCCCTGATCTTGTGTACTTCCGCTGATGCGGATGGAGTTTGAGCCCATTTTGAACCGCGTCGCAGGATTTGCAACGTTGTCGAAACGCAACAGCCCTCGGCTTTTGGGTTTACAAAATGTAAAGCGACCTGGATATTTCAGGAAACTGCGTAAACTACATGGCAGCATCTACTTGCGTCGCTGCTGCCGCGATCTTGCCTCGTCTGTCTTTGCGCGCAAAGGCGATTGGCACGCCCTCTGCTTTACACCCTTTCATGAACCGAGCATCACAGTGAAGCTCGTCAGAAAAGTGAGTGAGGCTCATCGAAACTGGGTACTTGCCACAAGATTCAATTGAAGAAACGGGAGACATCGCAATGAACATTCTTAACGCTCTGAAGAACGACGAAAACGGGTTTGTAGTTTCTGCGGAACTGGTTCTGGTCGGCACGATCCTTGTGCTGGGCATGATCGTCGGACTCACAGAATTGTCGTTCAACGTCAATCAGGAACTCGAAGACCTTGGCTCAGGTATCGGAGCCATCAATCAGACGTACTACTTTACTCTGGCCTGCGGGAAAAAGGGGGAAGCTGTCGGCAGCACGAACAAGGACTTTCAGGACGAATGCGACAACAGTTGTGACATCACTTGCAATACACCAGGTCGCGGCGAAAAGGGCAGCTACTGATCCTGCCCGACAATCTCACACACAGGGGGCTGGTCAGAAGACCGAGCCCCTTTTGTGTTTCTGGACGAACAGCTCGCTGAACGGATTTGATCCCTTCTGAGGAAGAGGCCCTGACAAAACCGGGACAGGCACTCTTCCCGAACCGATTTTACAGTGTTTTCCTCACTAGTCGGGAGCCAGTCCCGGTTTTGTCAGGCGTTCTAAGTCAGGTTCGTTGTGGTACCACAACGACCTGCCATGCGGTTTGCTTTTCAACAATCGCACGTGATTCTTCGGAATCGACGAATACCACAACCGCCGACGCAGGCAGCTTATTCAAATTCACATGATCGGCGATTCGCCATTCACGTTCGTCCTTCGTCCAGCCATCTCCCGACCCCGCGTTTTGAAAGAATGGGCGTGCCGCTTCAGCCATCGCCTGCCATATTCCTTCATCGCCGTACTCGACCGCACGGGCGCCGGCAGAAGTCAGGATATCACGACGAATGGCGATGCCCCATGGTTCAAAATCATAACGTCGACGATGCTTCCGATAGGTCCGTCGTCTGCGAAACTCGTGCAGCGGAACCTCGGTAAACGAGACGACTCGAAAGCCGCCTCGGATTGCGTCTGACGACGCCCAGAGCCGTCCTTCGATAACGATTCGCAAAAGTGTCGCCAGTGCCGATCGATCGGACGAACGGCATCCCAGAATGAGTTCGTCATTGAATTCCTGCTCGTCCTGATCCGGCCACGGACCGACGGTCGAACGAGTCCAGTGAAGTAACCAGTCCTCAGGCCGCGACAGGGGCGTTGACACGGCCCGTGAATCCAGCGCGGTGGATGATCGACCGGCTGGGTGATCGTCGTTGCCCTTGTCTGGCAAACTGGTGTCATCCGCTACGTCGTCGCCGGTCGATTTCAGCAGCCACGGGATCACGCAGCATTGCGATTCCAGGGCGATCGCAGGAAGCTGTCCAGCCGCGTCCGATGCCAGCATCACAAGCGACTCACGGCGTTCAGAATCCTGCACATGCTGCGTCAGCAACGCCTGAATTGCGCCCGCGTGTCTGGTGCGCAATACCTGTAAACGGTCACCTGCCGCGAACAAAATTCGATCAGAAATCGGCTGCTGGCTTAAGTGCAGAATCTCGACTGCCGTTGCGTCCGATTGCTCCGAATTGTTTGACAGCGACATTGCAGGCGAAACAAATACAGACCAGTGCGTTCCCGACGCATAGCCTTCAATGACTGGTGGTTCCGCGATCAGGTCCGTCTCGGAGATTGCCGCGGTCGAGTTCCACGCCATACACCTTGCAGTCTCTGAGAGCCATACAGCGATTTCAGCCTCATCGACAGTCTGTTCCGTTGCGTCTACATGGAATTCCAGCAGCGATCGTCCGAATAACTCAGCCGCGCGACACACAAATCGGTGTGCTGCCGTTCCTGCGACTGCACAAAGGACATCGTGCGTCGGATCACTTCGCAGCGTGGCTGTTCGAAGCAGATCGAACCACCATGATTCCTCGTCCAGTCGCTGCTTCAGTCGAGAGGAGACAATTGAAACTCTGCGTCGCCTTGAGATGCCTTGAGGCCAGAAGAACAAGCGAGATCCCAGCCAGCGAAGCGAACATTCGGCCGATCGCCACGGCAATCCCAGCGAGACGACTGGTCCGACGGAACCGTTTCCAAATCTGATGCCGGACTTCAGTTCTCGATCGAACAGCATCCAGCGCCAATGCTGAGACTCCGGTATATCTGCGGTCGAGCGCTGCAGCCTCAGCATGGCTTCCGCGTACGCCGGAAAACTCGCAGTGTTCGGCACGTCCTTCATCGTGCTCACTCCACAGAATCAGGTGTCCCGTTTCCGCTCTTCGATCCGGTTTTCAACTTCTGTTCGTCACCCCGCACCATCCGCATGATGTTCGATCGATGCTTCCACACAATCAACGCCGGAACGAGTGTCGAGAAAAGAGTCAAAGGAAGCTGGCCAAAGACAAAAACGTTCTGCCCCATGAATATCAACTGCGCAATCGCGAAGGAGGTCACCGATACGATCGAAGCCAGTCCGACGATTCGTGACACCGCAAAGACAATCAGAAATGTCACCAACGCCACCCCGGATGCCAGTGGTGCGATCACCAGAATCACTCCCAGTGAAGTGGCGACTCCCTTTCCGCCACGCAGCTTCAACCAGACGGGATACATGTGGCCGACAATACAGCTGATGCCAGCCAGAATCGCTCCCAGATTCACCAGTTCATCACTGCCACGATCCTGCAAAAACAGCTTGGTGGCCAGAGTTGGCAGCAGCCCCTTGAGTGCGTCCAGCAACAGGACGGCGAAGCCCCATTTCCAGCCCAGGAGTCTGGCCACATTCGTGGCTCCGATGTTGCCGCTGCCGTGCTTCCGGATATCGTCCTTCAGGATGGCACGGCCGACCAGATACCCAAAGGGAATTCCGCCCACCAGAAACGCCATCACACAAAACGCACCAATCACAAGAGCCATCTGCCGCCTGCCTGACACTCGAACATTTTGCCATCACTCCTGGGGGATTATATCGTTCCAGGGTGATTGCACTACTCATCACCACCACTGCATCGCGTAGTCGTGAAAACTCTGCAAGGCCGACGACGCACTGGTGTCTGTGCTGACTTGTTGCAGCGAGGCTTCTGCGGCCTGCAGTTTCTGCAGCGCGTGCGTCTTCCCAATTTGAGTCGAGGTCCAGTGCTGAGGATTCTGACCTGTCGCTGATTGCAGGAGTATCAGCCGATTCCTGAGCAGTGCCCGGATCCCCTCGCGAATGCTTTGATTGTCGCTCTTCAACAATGGAAGTAACTGTGGCAGTGCATCGTCTGTGATGGGATGCTCACTGATCTGCACGCAGGGGGCCACTGAGCCAGCCAGGATGCGCTGCACGTTGTAACGATGGACGAGCATGTCCACAGGGACTGTGAGATAAAGATAGACAGCAATGGCGAGGACCCAAAGCTGGCGCCGGATGAGCCAGATAAATCTCTGTCGCTGCACGATCTTGACCAACACAAAGACAAAGCCTCCGACGACGGCCGAAATCCCCAGAAGCCCGACAACGCGCATCCGCGTCATGCCGTTAAAGTCCACGTAAATAAGCAATCGATTGTAGACGGATGCGGCCAGCAGAAAATTGAGTGCAGACCAGACCCACGCGAGCTTCTTCAATGATGCAACGCGGGGATCATTCATCATCGATCCGCGAAAAATCAGCGACAGCGTCAGCGTGGCAAGTCCCAGTGCCACCGTCAGCCAGGCGGCGCCTTGATGGGCATATCCGGAATAATGGAAGCCTGCGGGAAACTCACGAAACCACAACGTTAAAAACTCAAAGATCAGGTACACCACAAACAAACTGATCAGCGTGGCCAGCGTGTTGCGAAACGGCTTGAACATCGGATGATCATAGCTCGGATTCGCTTCGTTGCGGAGAACGCCACTCGCATCAATGGCGTTGCGAACAGCCG
>JANOUN010000322.1:0-7623 GCA_031416875.1 Planctomycetota bacterium
GGTCGCCATCCTGCCAGCATGATTGATCAACAACCTGCCTGATAGAGTACATCGACGGCTTCATTCTTGCAGAGATAGCATCGCCCAATCTTTTGGTCGTCTGTTACGGCCTGCCTGCAGTAACGGCATTGAACTTGCTCATCGTGGTGGCTTGGGGCTCAGAATCATGAGACGTGCCAACTCGCTTCCGATTGAGTTTTCGAGTCACTGACGCGAGGCTTTTTCATTGGGAGTTCAAACAAGGCGGCACCGACCTGTAGCCTTGCAGACTCCTGGACTCAAGGTGGATATTGATGGCACGCTCTAAAAAGACAGTAATCCGCTTCGCAGTCGTCGGCTTGGGTCACTTTGCTCAGACAGCGATCCTCCCGGCCTTCGCAAATACTCGCAACAATGCTGCGTTGGCTGCGCTGGTGACTGGTGATGTCGAAAAGGCCGCTAAACTCAAACGCAAGTACAAGGTCCCCGCCTGCTCCTATGAAGACTACGAGGAGTTACTGGAGTCGGGCGACATCGACGCAGTCTATATCGCTACGCCCAACTCTGAGCATCGGGAGTATGCGGTGCAGGCAGCACGGCGGGGCGTTCATGTCTTGTGCGAAAAACCGCTGGCCTACAACGTCTACGATGCTCGGGCTATCTGCGACGCTTGCGAAAAAGCAGACGTACGCCTCATGACTGCCTATCGATTGCATTTTGAGGCAGGGAATCTGCAATCGGTCGAGTTGATCAAGTCGGGCAGGATCGGCGACCCGCGGCTGTTCACGTCAGTGCATACCATGCAGGTCGATCCGGACAATATCAGGACGGACTTGTCTCTCGGAGGGGGCCCATTAGAGGATATCGGCATCTATTGCCTCAATGCGGCCCGCTACATTTTTCAGGATGAACCCGAGGAAGTGAGCGCAGTGGCCGTGCATGGCAGCGACCCTCGCTTCAAGGAAGTTCCCGAAGCAGTCAGCGTCACAATGCAGTTTTCGGGAGGTCGGCTGGCGACATTTCTGTGTGGTTTTGGCGCGACGAAAACCTCCGAGTATCGCGTTATCGGCACGAAGGGCACACTTCAAATGGATCCTGCCTATACTTGGAACGGCGACATCGAACAGACGGTTACAATCAAGGGTAAGTCTACGAGGCGAATATTCAAACATCGAGACCAGATCGCCGCAGAAATTCTCTACTTCGCCGATTGCGTTCAAAAGGGGAAGACACCTGAGCCGTCCGGGCGGGAGGGGATGATTGATGTCAGGATCATGGATGCAATTCGAAAAGCTGCCAAACACGGACGCAGGGTCGCAGTCTCAATCCCGAAGAAAAAGCCCCGCCCCGATGCCTCGCAATCGATCAAACGGCAACAGCACCGACAGCCCCAACCCGTGAACGCTGCCCCGCCCTCGATTGAATAGAGCGCGTTTCAAAACCACCTCCAGCAACTCGCCAATCTCCCCCGTGCGCATCCAGACAGGAGTGGTTCGTTCGAGGTTCAGAGTCATGATTCGTACATTAGTCAAACGCATTCTGTGTTCAACGCACCGCCACCTCAACATTGGCGACGAAGTTGATCATGAATGTCCTCCGGTCCTCATCGTGGTTCGCGAGCTGCGTCCGACCCCTGGCATCGGTCGCTCACGCACTTAGCTGATACCGGCCTATTGTGCTCGGCACGTTCCACGTGTACTCCCAGAGGCGCCATGCGAACGGGATCGCACCGCCCAGCAGCTTCGCTTCGGCCCAGGTCCTCCCGTCGTCGACACTCACCTCGACTTTCGCCACATCCGACTCGCCGCCCCATGCCGCCCCGAACACACGGTACGCTTTGCCAGGGGGAACGCACTCCGAAAGTGCCGGGCGGGCAATCTGGGCCTTGACCTGAATCTCCGCCACGGGCGCGAGGGTGGGCCGACCACGATCCCGCCGCCAATATGAATACTCCAGCGACTGCCAGAACCCCTCAAATGGCGTCGCGGTCACTGTCACTTTGGTGAGCCACTTGACCGATGCCATGCCGTACCACCCGCCGACCACTGCGCGAACCGGAAACCCATGTTCTCGGGTGAGGTATTTCCCGTTCATCTTGTATGCAAGGAAAACTTCTGGCCGTATGGCCTTGGTCAGTGGCAGGCTTCGTTCGAAAGCAATCACTCCCGGCGATGTCGGCTCGTCAGCGATCACTCCCGAGTCCGCCCCCTGCAGGATGACCTCGATCGCGCCTTTCTTGACCCCAGCCATTTCCAAAACCGCCGACAGAGGCACACCGGTCCACGCGGCGGTGCCAACCGCACCCGACTCCCAGCGCAGCCCCTTAGCCTTCGACCCCAGTTGAGCTCGACCGTTGCCAGCGCACTCCAGCAGGACTACGGCCGTCCTGGCGGGCAACTCAAGGAGATCGGTATACGATAGGGTCAGCTCGCTCTTGACCTCCCCGTCCACCGTCAATTGCCAATCGCTTGCGTCAATCACGGGCATTGGAAAGTGGGTGCGGACGAAAAACTGATTGTTCGGCGTGATCGGGCCGTCAAGTGTCCGAAACGGGCACTCCATGTTGAGAGGCTCTTGCTCCCGGATGACCATGATGTTTTTCACACTTTTCATGATCAGTGACTCCAGAAGCACAGATACGCCGTCAGAACTAACCCGAGAACTGCGATGATCAGCGTTACGATGACACCGAATGACCAAACCGACACTTGATACGGCTCCCCACGGAGCAGTCCTCGTATATTCCGGACGTGCTGGATCGCTGCCACTACGTTGACCAATACTCCCAGGACGACCAGTGATCCGCCAATCCACAGCGACAGCCCCGACCCTGGCCGGAGCGGAACGCTATTGACCGCAGCGACCTCGCGCAGGAACAGCCCGAACTTAGCAACGACGAAGCCGAATCCCATCATGGCCAGGCTGGTCCGGACCCAAGCCAGAAGCGTCCGCTCAGCCGCCAGTGCCACACGTGGGTCGTGAAGTTGTTCTGGCTGCATATTGTCCTGCCTCCTCCATTCGACTTGCCAGTTCAGCTTCCGAACGAACAAGCGCTGGCTTACGGTTTCCATACAGCCCACGTTTACCGCACGGTGAATCGATCCACGGCCACAAGCACGACAATCAGTACGGGAACAAAAATCAGTAAGAACATCGACAGCCGCATACCCAAGAGTTCCGGGAGCATGAGTTTTCCCTGGTCCCCCCATTTCATGACTGTCCTGCCGAGCCACCCGGAGCATTCCGCGAAGAGGTACGAGCCTGCCATCAGTCCGACTACTCCCGCGATCGAATCCCAGTTTCCCTGGCCGAGCGCGGCCGCTCCTGTCCCGGGGCAGTAACCGAGCAGCCCAAACCCGATGCCGAAGAGCAGCCCGCCAATGATGTTCGCGGCGTAGCGGGTTGGTTTGATGTGGAGCTTCACGAGGCCCAGCGCATGCAGGCTGAAGATCCCGATGCTCCCGACGATGATTGCCGTCAGCATCACCTTGACGACCGTGAAGTCTTCCAGCAGCAGCACTCCGAGCAGAACGTGGTATTTTGCAACGCCGCCCTTCTGCAGCAGGAAGCCGAAGATCACACCGAACAATGTGCCCAGCAGAAGTTGATTTGCAGAAAACTCTTTCTTCGCCGACGTATCTTTTTCGGGCCCTCCCTTGTCGATCGGCAGCGAGGCAGATTGTGCATGTGATTCAGTCGATACGGCCATGAGTCGGTCTCCCCGATATTTGCAGGTATTAAAGGCGAAACATCAGCAATGCTGTCGCAATGCCACCGACGAAAAAACAGATGACGGCGATCCAGGAACCGACTGAGAGTTGCATCGTGCCGCTGATGCCGTGACCGCTGGTGCAGCCGCCCGCCAGTCGCGCTCCGAAGGCCATAAGAATACCGCCGACGAGTGCTGCTCCGAGCCGGAGGGTGAGGCTTCCTTCGCCGAAACGCGCGGCCCACATCGCCGGCAGCCATTCGCCGGTCAGTTCGTTTCCCTGCCACGCGGCCAGGAATGCTCCCACAATTGCGCCGAGAACCAGCATCAGTTCCCAATCCACAGCTGGCTTGTTTTCCTGATAGTACTTCAACGAGTCCGTATGTTTCGGAGCGACCACTCTCCCCAGCATTCCCGCCAGCCGCGCATAGCCTGTCGAAGCGCCGAGCGGTTTGTCGGAAAAGTAGAACGTGAATATCGACAACATACCAATCAGACCGCCGACGAGATAGGGCGACCAGGCCGCACCCGGATAATCGTGGGGATGTGTGCCCGGCGCGACTGCAAACGCCAACAGCGGAGACAACACCGGAAGGCCGATGCCGGACAGAAGAATTGCTTTCATGGTTTTCTCACTTTCGTTACTTCTCCACCGGATACCCGGCATTCAGCCACGCCTGCCAGCTGCCGGGGACGTTACGCACGTCAAAGCCTGCGGTTTTCAGGATGCTTGCGGCGAGGCTCGCGCGGTATCCGCTGTCGCAATAGACCGCGACCTGCTGCTGCTTGCTGAGCTCGCCTGATTTTTTCGGCACTTCCGGCAAGAAGATGTGTTTGGCACCGGGGATGTGGCCCTTCTTCCATTCGTCGGGAGAGCGCACATCAAGGATCTGCAACTCGACTGCCTGCGCCTTCACCTCGTGCACCGTCATTTGTTCCAGTTCATCCAGCGGGTGCCCGGCGTTATCCCAGGCTTTCATTCCACCGACGAGATAACCCGCAAACTTCGTGTAGCCGGTTCGCAGGAAGAGAGGCACCACCGTTGCCACGGCATCATCGTGCTCCAGCACGAGTAGAATTGGGTTCTCCGGGTCAAGCATCCAGCCAGCCCAGATCGAAAGCTCAGGCAGGCCGGCGATGTTGAGCGCGCCCTCGATATGGCCGCCACCAAACGCAAGCATCGAGCGCGTGTCAATTACAACGGACTCCCCTTTACCGCTTGCCTCCTTGAATGCTTTCGGAGGGAGGCCGGGAACAAGTGGTAAATTCCCCAGAACCTCCGGCCCCTTCGCATTCAGCTTCTTCATGCGCTTGTAGTACGTCGGCTCGGGAGGCGCGGACGAGAGGGTGTATGCCTTGAATGCTGCTTTGTCAGGGTACTGAAGGAAGGGATTGCACTGGCGCTCGTACCCAATCGTACTTGTCAGCCGATCGCCTATGTCCGCCCCGCAAGGCGAGCCGTGTCCGTGAGCCGGGTAGATGATGAGGTCATCACCGAGCGTCAGATAAAACTTGTAGAGCGTGTCATGAAGCTGCTCGGCCAACTGCTCGGCCTGGTCATCGCCCATCAAATCGGGACGCCCGGCGGAATTCACAAACAGCGAGTCGCCGGTGAAGACTCCCCACGGTTTCGGCGCACGCTTCTTTTCTTCCGCAACATACGACATGTGCTCGGGTGTATGGCCGGGCGTATGTCGGGCGGTCAGGACCAACTCGCCAAACTCGAAGCCCGCGCCATCCTTGAGCGCTTCATGATCGAACCCGTACTTCGCTCCCCCTTCGACGCTCAGAAAGAGCTTTGCCGTTTTCACTCGCGCAGCAAGCTCCCGCGCACCGCTGACCAGATCGGCGTGGATGTGAGTCTCGAAGACATGGGTGATCGCCACCTTCCGCTGGCGAGCCAGTTCGACATAAATCTCGACGTCTGGCCGCGGATCAATCACTGCGGCGGTCCCGGTCTTGTCGTCGCCGATCAAGTACGACAGTTCGGCAATGCCATCGGTTGAAATGGTCTCAAGAATCAGTGACATAGTATTTGTTCCAAATTGTGGGTTGCGCCATAACCGCTGAGTAGATGCAAATCTGAGCCGCAGATGCCAGTGGATGTAATCTCCACAAACGCATCGCCGGGATCCTGAACAACCGGGTCCGGAACTGTGTCGATGCAAATATCACCTGTCCCGTGCCAGCAGAATGCCTTCATGTCTTTTAGCAGTTGAATGAATTCGATGAGCGTACAATCATTATCCGGGATGGGTCAATCGCTTCAGTGAAGCGGCGACCGTCTGTTGTTGTCATCGTCGTCCGAGCCACAAAAAAGCCGACGTGGTGTACCCAAAAGATTTCACCGCGTCGGCTTACTCGCTAATTCGCCAACCGATAAGAACCGGCTTGCGATTTATTTAGTCATCCGAATGTACAGCTTCAAAAAAAAGGCATCAGGAACCAATCGTGCGGAATCCCCTCTGGGACATTTAGCTATTGTTTCCTGACCCATTTTTAAAGCCGAAAATCGATTTACTGACCGACAGCACACCTGAGATGCCTGCGGATGATGTCGGCCAGCATTTATCGACAGCAACGTCTGTGACGACGACCGCTATGATGTCCTCCGCGATGTTGTCCGCTGCAACACTGCTCGGCATAGGCTGATCCACCGCAGCAGACGTGACCCTGATTTGGTTCCATTCCCCCCGAGTAGCCACTGTTCGATGGCATACCGTACATTGGTCGAGCGACGGAATGAGTCACTTGTCCTGAGTTGTCGGAACAGCGACCTGTCCATAGGCTGCGCCGGTGAGCGCAAATCCCATCACTGCCCACGAAAATGAGTCCACCGCAATATCCCTTAAGCCCATCTTCGGTCTCCTCACAAAGTATCTTCTTACGTACGGCATAACGGCGGATGCGGGGCGAACCACTCGCCCAAATTTGACTCAGTCCCGTGCAAAGCCAACACGGCATTGCTGCGAATACCAAATCGTCTTAGCCGCTGGCCACTCTGGGAGAGCAAACAACATGCCGGGCACGACGAATTCTTCCTGATCGCATCGTCATGGGCGCAATGCCGAAGTGGCTGTGAATGAGTCACATTCCCGGCTGAATCATTCTGTGGGCTCGAAGAATGGCGGATAGATACCGCGGCGAACGGGCTGAGGTGGTCGCCATCCTGCCAGGATGACTGATCAACAACCGTTGATACGGCGAGCACCGACGGCTTACAGAATCAGATTTTCTTTCTTATCCTCCTCCGGTCATTTCCTTTTTTTATTCGTTCGTTCATAACTGTGCCGACATCACACTGCGGCACTGCATTTCGGCGCGCCCGAGATTTCGACTGACAGGATTGAAATATCGTCTTGAGGTCTCTCGGATTCGTGCCATCGCGTGATCTCCTCCAGAAGGATCACAACACCCTCCTGGAGCTTTCGGGACCGCACTTTGCCGATCTCGTCCAGAAGCCGGTCGGTTCCAAACAGTTTACCGGTCGGGCTGCGGGATTCAAACTTTGTCAGGCCGCCGACGTCCGTCATATTTAACGCCCGAAATTCGCCCTGGCGGGTAGTGAAAACCGGAACGTCGAGCCAACTCCTGACTTGCTTTCCACGGTCACCATCCCGCCGTGAGCCTCAATAAAAGTCTTGACAATGGCGAGACCCAAGCCCATTCCACCGTCGTTTTCCGGATTGGTTTCTCCCTTGTCGAAGACTTTTTCAAGAAACTCCTCGGGGATTCCCTCACCATTGTCGCTGACCCAGCACTCCACCGTGCCTTCCTCGCCAGATTCCCGGGCTCCGATGACAACCTCTCCGCGTGGCGTGTACTTGATGGCGTTGGCGATCAGGTTCTGGAAGACCCGCCTCAGCAAATCGGCGTCGGCATAGACGACCAGGTCCTCGGGCACTCTGTTGATCAACTGAGTGCTGGCGCTCCCT
>JANOUN010000323.1:0-2093 GCA_031416875.1 Planctomycetota bacterium
CCGGCTCAATGGCAACACCATCGAAACAGTGCATCTGTCGATCTATGAACCACCTCGATTCTTTGAGGGCTTTCTGCGAGGTCGTCCGCTGGAAGAAGTGCCGGACATCACCGCCAGAATCTGCGGCATCTGCCCTGTGGCCTACCAGATGAGCGCGGTCCATGCGCTGGAGCAGGCTCTGGGCGTGTCGATCAGTCCCGAGATTCGGCGACTGCGCCGTTTGCTCTACTGTGGCGAATGGATTGAAAGCCACGGACTGCATATGCACCTGTTGCAGGCTCCGGACTTTTTCAACGTCGCCAGCGGGATCGAGCTGGCGGCTCGCTTCCCTCACGAAGTCACGCGGGGACTGAAACTGAAGAAGCAGGGAAACGAACTGCTCGAGGTTCTGGGAGGCCGCGCCATCCATCCGATTAACGTCGCCGTCGGAGGCTTCTATCGTGCGCCGAAGAAAGACGAAATGCTGAAGCTGATTCCCGCGTTCGAATGGGGACTGCAGGCCGCGATCGATGCGACTCGCTGGGTGGCCGGTTTCGACTTTCCGGACTTTGAACGACACTACGAAATGATCTCCGTCTGTCATCCGGATGAGTATCCGATGAACGAAGGACGCATCGTGTCAACATCCGGCCTGGCAATTGACGTCTCAGAATATGAACAGACGTTTACGGAACACCATGTGGCGCATAGTACCGCGTTGCATTCTTTGAAGACCTCGGATCAGTCCAGCTATCATGTCGGTCCCCTGGCGCGGGTGAATCTGAACCGCGAAAAGCTGTGTGAGACAGCTCGTCGGGTGGCGGATGAAGTTGGTTTCACAGCTCCGTGCTTGAATCCCTTTAAAGCAATCATTGCCCGAGGCCTGGAAGTCATTCATGCATTTGATGAAGCGCTGTCGATCCTGCGTGACTACAAGCCGTTTAAGCCATCGCGCATTCCCTACGAACACCGCGCAGGCGAAGGTTGTGCCGCAACGGAGGCTCCGAGAGGCCTGATCTATCACCGTTATCAGGTGGACGATCAAGGCAAGGTTGTGCTGGCGAAGATCGTTCCTCCAACGTCTCAGAACCAGCGGCAGATCGAACTGGATTTGGTTGACTGGCTGCCTCGAGTATTATGCGACGACGATCAGCGTACGGCAGATGCATGTGAACGTCTGATTCGCAGTTACGATCCCTGCATCAGCTGTTCGACGCACTTTCTGAAACTGACCGTCGATCGTCGGGGATCCAGCGGCGGAGGGCATTGATGAGCCACACGGGGAAAGTACTTGTCGCCGGGTTGGGAAGTGCTCACGGTGATGATCAGGCTGGCTGGCTGGTCGCTGAGCAGGTGTTGAAAAACGTGTCTGGAACTTTGGAGGCATCCGAAGCACAAGATGAAAACGGGATGTCGGAGAGTTCCAGACACCTTTTTCAACACGTTGTTGTGCGCCGGGCAATAATTCCACTGGATGTGCTCGACTGGCTCGAAGGTGTCAGCATCCTGCATGTCTGTGATGCCTTTGAGGCGACACAAAGTCACGGAAAACTGCACCGTTTCACATGGGAGGCCGGGCATCTGGTCGATGCAGATATACCGCACGCAGTTGGCATTGGCTCGTTTAACCGCGTGCCCAGCGGGCCGCGCGAGCAGCGTCCCGCTGGATGGATTGCCACGCGCGGGGCGTTGCCCACGCGGTTAAACAAATGTGACATCCTCAACCGCGCGCGGCATAAATCAACTGATCTTGATGTGAACGCTGCTCTCAAATTGCTTCGAGGTCGCGGTTCTCACGACTTTGGGCTGCCTGATATTCTGCGGTTGGCAGAAACAACAGGGATGTTGCCGAAGCATGTGATCATTTGGGCGATTGCAGGCAAGTGTTTTCAGCCGGAGGACGTCATGAGCGATGAAACCAGGGAGACTGTATTCCAGGCGGTGCATGCGGTGATGAAGGAATTATCCATCAAATGAAGGCGAGCTGACACCGGAGGAACGGTCCGAGTACGACGGCTATGTCCGAGCCAACAAGTTTGTTGCAATCCTTCAAGCCAAAGCTCGGAAACTTCTCAAGAATTCCGAGTTGTAATGGACGCCTCCACGAAACGATT
>JANOUN010000324.1:0-5669 GCA_031416875.1 Planctomycetota bacterium
GAACTGGCCGACGAACTGCGAAGTCTGCGTTCGAATTGTCCGACCGTGCCTTACGCCGAAATCCGCAAACGTCTTGAAGAGGAATTTGGCAACAAACTCGACGAACATTTTCAATCCATCGACGAGGTGCCTCTCGCAGCAGCCTCGATCGCACAGGTTCATCGCGCTGTCCTGAAGGATGGTACGAATGTTGTCCTGAAAATTGTCCGGCCAGGGATTGAGGAAGTTATTGAGTCCGATATCGATATTCTCACAGAGCTGGCTCGCCTGACAGAGAACCGCATCAGCGAGATGGGGTATAGTCCCAAAGAAACCGTCCGCGAGTTCCAGCAGGAATTGTCGCGCGAAGTGGATCTGCTGTATGAGGGTCGATCCACAGATCGATTTCGCAAGAACTTCGCGGATGACCCGAAGATTCATTTCCCGATCGTCTACTGGCCATCGACGACTCGTCGGGTTCTCACGCTGGAACACGTGCAGGGCTCATTGCTTTCCGAGACCGATTTCTCCGCGATGTCCGCCGAACAACGCCGAATGATTGTTGAAAAGGGCTCCGAGGCCGTGTTTCGGCAGTGCCTTGAGCATGGATTTTTCCATGCGGATCCGCATCCGGGAAATATTATCGCCACGGCCGATGGCGGCATCTGCTTCATCGATTGCGGCATGACCGGGCGGATCGATGGGCAGACGATGCAGTCGCTGGCGACTCTGGTGATGTCGGTGATCAACTCGGATCTGGACAAAGTTCTTGAAGCGACGATGTCACTCTGCGATGTCGATAAGGCCTTGAAGTTTGATCGCGCGTTTCGCCGCGACGCATGGAGTTTCATCGCACGCTTCGAACGCGGCACCATCGAATCGCTCGATATGGCCGGATTGCTGAACGAGTTCTTTGCACTCATGCGCCGGTATCGCATTCGATGCCCGGCCGATCTGGTATTTCTGATCAAAGCGCTCTCCACGATTCAGGGGGTCGCCAGGGAGATCGATCCGACATTTGATCTGGTGGCCCATGGACGGCCGCAGCTGGAGAAACTCATCCGCGACCGATACGGCTTCACGGCAGCTCGCCACAGACTGCTGAAAAGTGCTCAGCGCTACCTGTCGCTGATGGAGGATCTTCCGGATGAAGTGCGCGATGTGCTTGATCAACTGCGACGACGTGAATTCAGTGTCAACCTGCGACATCACGGGATTGATCGACTGAACGACGACACTCTGGAACACGCCAGCGGCACAATCGCGGTCGGGCTTGTGATCACAGGACTGCTCATTGGTTCTTCGGTGCTGATTCTGGCCGAACGAGGCATGGAAGGCTCAAGGATCCTGCGCGGCGTCGGGGTGACCGGAATTGTCATCGCGATCGTGCTCGCCATCACGCTGCCCATACGCTGGATTCGGCGGCGGAAGTAACGTCGTCAGATCTGCAATTCCTGTAGCTTGGACATTCATGTCCGAGACGTTGCCAGAACATGTCCCACTAATGCAGGACTTCGCAGCACATGAACCATCGCTTCGGCAGCGTTGCATCGCCAGGCGACGGACATGAATGTCCATCCTACGTTGCCTTTGGTTTTTCCAGCTCGACCAGGATGCCACCCAGTTTCAGCACTTCGTGAATACGAGTGAACCAGTGAACGACGCCCCAATTCAAACCGACCGACTCTGCGGCGATCTTCAATTCTTCACGGTTGAATGTGCGGCACTTCCATGTATGACTTGTCAGCAGGCCGGAAAATGAATCTTCCGTTGCCAGCAACAGGATGATTCCTCCAGGGCGAAGCACTCGTGCGAATTCTCGCAGGCCGTCTGCCGGGTCCGGCAGATACTCGAGCACGTAGCCACACGTGACGCAATCGAATGAATTGTCTCGAAAGGGCAGAGCCCGCATGTCGGCTGCGACAAAGACCGGGCGATCAGACTGCAGTCTTTCCCGGGCTCGCTTAAGCATTTCCCACGACAAGTCAAAACCGACGACTTCGGTATCTGGCCGACTGGTCGCGAGCAAATGACGCATAATCTGCCCGGCACCTGAACCCACGTCCAGAATGCGATCAAATCGTCGAGCATCAAAGCGACCGGAATGGAACAGCTTGCCCATCAGCGGCTCGTGCAGCGAGATGATGCTGCTGAATTTCAACACAGACCCCCGGCGACCGTCATACAGCAGCCGCACGGACTTCTGGTATGTGCCGAACGACTGGCGACGGATGCCCCGAAATTCTCCCAGTCTTCTCAGTTGTTTGCGAGCTTTCAAATGCAGGCTTCGAACTCTGTCTTTCACGTTCGTCCGCTTTCTTTGGACTTCTAACCAGGACGCAGTAGGGAAATTGGAGGGGATCAGTGCTCTTTTCCCTTGTTTTGACCGCAATTCCCAGCGAGATGATCTTCATCGTAGCGTGCCAAACACCGATTGGAAATGCTGGTGCCACGGAATCTGTTACGCTGATTTCCCGGAGTTATTCGACCCATCACCTTGAGATTGGCGCATTTTTCCGCCATCATTTAAGCCAAAAACACGGGCAAGTGGCGCACTCTCGATTCGATTCTCCCCCGTTCATCTCTTGCCATTTTTTCTCAAATCTTCCATTCTTTTTACAAAGGACAGCTAACGTGACCAACAGCGGTCAAGCGACAGACGCTGTTCTGCGTGTTTTGTTTGTTTGCACTGGGAACACATGTCGCAGCCCGATGGCTGAGATACTGTTCCGTAAGCTTGTGACTGAAAAGCTTGACTGCCGGGATTGGGAATTGCGCGAACGTGGGATCGATGTCTTTTCTGCGGGAATCGCAGCGGGTGAAAGTGACCCTGCGACTCGAGAAGCGGTACAAATCATGCGGGAAAGCAATTTGGATCTGACGCAGCACTTGAGTCAGCAGGTTACGGCCCCGATGCTCGAAGAATCTACACTCGTGCTCACGATGACAGATCGCCATCGACGTGCATTGATCGAAGCACGTCCTGACCTGTCAGACCGATTTCGACTGCTCCACCGATCAGAAGCCGATATTGCGGACCCCATCGGTGGAACTCTGGACGATTACCGCAGTTGTGCGGAGCAGATCCGTGACAATCTACAACTTTGGATTGATGAACTGTTCAGGAAAGATGCGTAAACTCCTATGAAAATCGGCATCGCTAGTGATCATCGCGGCGTTCAGTTGAAGGCGCGTCTCACCCAGCTTCTGCAGAGTCTGGATTGCGACGTCCAGGACTTTGGTCCATTCGAATCGCAGAGTGTGGACTATCCGGACTTTGCCGCCCAGGTTGCCCGCGAAGTATCGAATGGACACATGCAGCGCGGCATCCTGATCTGCGGCACAGGGATCGGCATGTGTATTGCCGCGAATAAGTTCGCCGGCGTGCGTGCTGCACCATGTCATGACAGCGTCACAGCTGAGTACAGCCGCATGCACAATGACGCGAACGTCATTTGCCTGTCTGCCGATCAGTTGAGCGATCAACTTGCTGATCAGGTGATCCGAATCTGGCTCAAGACTCCATTCGAAGAGGGTCGCCACGCGCGACGTTTGCAAAAAATTGCAGACCTGGAACGAGAAGTCGGCAGTCAATTCTGTGAAAATGAAAAACGCGTTCCGCCGGGTGACGCGCCAAAGTAGTGCTCTGTCAACAATGAAACGAGGGGTTGTGGCTTGGAAATGGGGTCCGGAACCAATACTACGCAGCACCCTTCGGGCCATTTGGCTATTAGTTCCTGACCCCTTTTCCAAGCCTTGACAGAGCAGTCGTTCGAATCTCAACAGCCTTTGTACAGATTGAAAGCTTCACCCCATGAAACCCGACGACCTGCGTTTCGCGAAGACTCATGAATGGGTCGCTGTTGATGGCGATATTGCGACGGTCGGCATTTCAGACTTCGCTGTCAAATTACTCACTGACATTGTCTATTTGTCGCTGCCTGCAGTCGGAAAGAGATTCTCGCCGGGGGAATCAATCGGCGAGGTCGAGAGCGTCAAAGCCGTCAGTGATGTCTATGCCCCGATCCAGGGCGAAGTGATTGCCGTCAATGAAGCTCTTCCGGACAATCTGACGCTGCTCAATGACAGCCCTTATGACAAAGCCTGGATTCTGAAGTTTCGGATGGCCGATCCGACGCAGGTCAATAACCTGCTCAGCTACGCCGAATACCAGCAGCACTGCGATAGTGCGGCGCACCAGGCACCCAAATCTCAATGTCCAAATCCAAATGACCAATGAATCGCCGGGGCTCCGGGTCATTGGTCATTGGTCATTGGTCATTGGTCATTGGTCATTTTTTATTGCTCATTGGTCATTCCTCACATGCCCTATCTCTTCGACACGCCCGAACAGCGACGGCATATGCTGGATGCGATCGGGATTCAACACGTTGACGACCTGTTCACTCAGATTCCGCCCGAGCTGCAACTCAATCGAGAACTGAACCTTCCCCCCGCAGTCTCCGAACTGGCATTGCAGCAGGAAATGGAACAACGCCTGGGGCAGGGTGGGACATCGTTGAAAACCTGCTTCCTGGGCGGCGGAGTTTACGACCATTTCATCCCGGCCGTCGTCGATGAGATCACGTCGCGCGGAGAATTCTATACCGCTTATACGCCCTACCAGGCCGAAGCCAGCCAGGGTACGCTGCAGGCATTCTACGAATATCAGACGCTGATTTCGCAACTCACCGGCATGGACGTTTCGAACGCCAGTCTCTACGAAGGCGGGACGGCTGTCAGTGAAGCGGTGTTCATGGCCATGCGAATCAATGGACGCCATCAGAAGGTGGTCTTCGCGGGCACTCTGCATCCGGAATACCGGCAAGTGCTGGAGGCATATTTCGCGCGCCTTGGTACGCAACTGGTTGAGCTTCCGCACACGAACGGCGTGATCGATCCGAAGACCTGCCGCGCGGCAATCGACGCAGACACAACCGCCATTGTCATTCAGCATCCCAACTTCTTTGGCTGTCTTGAAGATGTCGCGGCCCTGACTGCGATCGCTCATGAAGCGGGTGCTCTTTCGATTCTGGCATTCGATGCCGTCAGCCCCGGGCTGCTCAAGAAGCCAGCAGATTACGGAGTCGATATTGCTGTCGCCGAAGGCCAACCGCTCGGGACGCCACTGCAGTACGGAGGACCGCTGCTTGGCATCTTCACTTGCCGCAAGGAATACGTTCGCAAGATGCCTGGTCGACTGATCGGAAAAACCATCGATCGCAAAGGTAAGGACTGCTTCGCTCTCAATCTGCAGGCGCGCGAACAACATATCCGCCGCGACAAGGCCACGAGCAACATCTGTACGAATCAGGGTTTGCTGGCGCTGCGGACAACGGTTTTCCTCGCCACGGTCGGCCCTCGTGGTCTGAAGCAGATGGCGACACTCAGTCACCAGAAAGCCCGCTACGCCGCCGACTTGCTGACAGGAATCCCGGGCGTGTCGCTGAAATTTCCGCAACCGTTCTTCCGCGAATTCCTGCTGCAGACCCCGCGCCCAGCGACCGAAATTCTTGCCGCGCTCGCTGACAAAGGCATCAACGTTGGCCCGGATCTCGCCCGTTTTCAAATGACCAACATCGACGGCTGGCAGAACTGCTTCCTCATCGCGTTGACAGAGAAACGCACGCGAGCGGAGATTGAAGCTCTTGCGAAGGCGTTGAAAGAAGTATTGTAGGCCGGACCAAGCG
>JANOUN010000325.1:0-11492 GCA_031416875.1 Planctomycetota bacterium
AATGGCCAGGTAGTCGCCACGCAATCGAAGTGACGGGAGTCCGACAACGTAACCCGCACCCGCTGCCAGCAGGCCACCGACGATGCAGGACGCGACAAACAGACATTCGCCGGATCCCAGAAATCCGCCGTGAGTCTCAGCGCTGCCCCAAAGGCACATCGATCCATAGTACGAGACGAACGCGGCCATATAGCCGCCCAACGTCATGAAGCCCGCATGACCGATGGAAAACTGTCCGGTCATGCCGTTCACAATGTTCAGTGAGACAGCCATGATGATGGCGATCCCGATATCCGTCACGATCCGCGAGTAGTAGAGGCCAACCAGCCCCGGCAGAAGAAAATGCAACAGCAACGCAATCACGATCCCGACGGCGATTGGCAGAAGCCCCATCAGCGTGTTGCTGACAAATCCGTTCGGTGAATCCGATAATGCGGCAGCCACAGCGGCGTTCGAATGGGAGGTCTTCAACTGCGATGAATCTGATGTCTTCGCCATGTCTACACCTTCTCC
This sequence comes from Planctomycetota bacterium, assembly GCA_031416875.1. Taxonomy (GTDB): domain Bacteria; phylum Planctomycetota; class Planctomycetia; order Planctomycetales; family Planctomycetaceae; genus SXXK01. The sequence continues at coordinate 514 of JANOUN010000325.1, forward strand.
CGCACCGGAGAACCAAGCAGACCACTGGGCTTGACGAGCAGAATCACAATCAGCAACGCAAACACGTACACATCACGATAGTTTGAAGAGATATAGAATGCGCCAAACTGTTCCACAAAGGCAATCACGAATCCTCCCAGGACTGCTCCGCGCACATTGCCAATCCCGCCGATGACCGCGGCGACAAAGGCCTTCAGTCCCAGCAGGACCCAGACCGCATGCGCCGGTTGATTCATGCTGGGATATTTCATCACGTACAGAAATCCCGCGGCAGCCGCGAGCACAGATCCGAGCACGAACGTGAACGAAACGACTCGATCGACAGGAATCCCCATCAATGCTGCGGTGTCCGTATTGAAAGAGACAGCTCGCATGGCAACACCCAGCTTTGTGTGAAATACCAGGTATTGCATCAGCAGCATCAACGTCGTTGCCAGCGAAAAGATGACGACATCAATCAGGCCGATCACGACGCGTCGCGCCGATTCACCTTCTCCGAACGCGATGGAAGCCAGTTCCCAGCTCGGCAGCAATGCCGGCATTTTCTGGGGACTCGCCCCAAACACAAAACTCAGCTGGCCGACGTTCTGCAGAAGCAGCGAAACACCGATGGCCGTGATCAGGACGTTCAGTCGCGGAGCGCGTCGGAGTCGCCGATAGGCCAGGCGTTCGACGGCAAACCCTACGACTCCGCAAAACGTCATCGCCGCCAGCATCACGACCGCCGCCACCCAGAACGGAGGCACGGTCGCCGGATTGTGCGGATCAAGACCGAGCCACGGCAGAATGCGAACAGCGAGCGTGTAGCTGCTCCAGGCACCAAGCACGACAATGTCGCTGTGGGCAAAATTGATGAACTTCAGGATGCCGTAGACCATCGTGTAACCCAGCGCAATGAGCGCGTAGAGGCTGCCGATGGCCAGAGCGGTGATGAGGGTTTGAACGAAGTCAGACATGAGTGGAAAGATCGGGGTGTGAAGAGTAGCAGGCACACTCCGTGTACCGTAACTTGCCAAACACCGGTGTTTTGCTCATTGAGCGGACGGCACACGGAGTGTGCCTGCTACGTTTACGCGCCAGGCTGAATCGTCGTCACATACTTTGGCTTGCCGTCTTTCATTTCCAGAACCACCGCTGACTTAACGGCATTGCGGTCGGCGTCGATGGAGATCTTCCCGGTGACACCGTCGAAGTCCTTGGTCTTCGCCAGTTCTGCCGCCAGGGCCTTGCCTTCCAGGGACTTCGCACGCTTCATGGCATCGAACAGAATGCGAGCGGCATCATAGCCCAGCGCGGCCAGGCCATCGGGCGTCTGCTGGTGACGCTCAGCATACTTCTTGATGAACTCCTGCACGCGGGGATTCGGATCTTCGTGAGAATAGTGATTGGAATAGAAGCAGCCATCGATTGAGCTTCCGGCAATCTCTCCCAGCTTCGAAGAATCCCAGCCGTCGCCACCCAGCAGCGGAGTTGTCAGCCCCAGTTTGCGTGCCTGCAGAGCCACGTTGCCGACATCCGTGTAATAACCGGGAACGAACACGACATCCGGTTCACTGCTGCGAATCGCGGTCAACTGGGCGGAGAAGTCCTGATCACCGCCCTGATACGTCTGCTTGCTGACAACTTTGCCGCCGAGTTTCTCAAATGCCTTTTCAAATTCTTCCTGGAGTCCGACAGAATACGGCGATGCCTGGTCCGTGAGGATCGCAGCTTTGCCAGCCTTTAGTCCTTCATGCTCTCTCGCAAACTTTGCACAGACCGAACCCTGAAACGGATCGATAAAGCAGACTCGGAAAATCATGTCGCCAATTTCAGTCACCTTCGGATTGGTCGAAGACGGACTCACCATCGGAATTCCGGCTTCCTGGCAAACCGGGGCCCCTGCCAGCGACAGCCCCGACGCCACTTCCCCAAGAACTGCAGCCACGCCGTCCCTGGTTGTCAATCGTGTCACGGCAGTCCCCGCTTCACGAGCGTCTCCCTTATCGTCGTAGGTGATCAACCGAATCTTTTTGCCGTCGATGCCACCAGCCTCATTGATTTCGTCAACAGCGAGCTTAATCCCGTTATCGGTGGACTGCCCAAATGTTGCTTCCGAGCCTGTCATGGACGCAAAATGGCCGATCACGATTTCGTTTGAACTGCCCGCGCCAGGCTGACAACCGCTTGTCAATAACGTCAGCAGTGCGCAAAGAATGAGAAATGTCCGCCGCCGTATGAATTGAAAGCCTGTATAAGCCATGAAAATCGTCCTGTTCTCAGAACTCAACAATCAAAGAATCTGTGCACCCCACTCTGAAGGTACGTCGAGCCGCTCGACTGTATCGCCAAGCGGAAAAGAATCACATTGTGTGACAAAGAATTTCGAGCAATGCGGCTCATTTTCCAAGAACCCCTAAAATGACCGGAACGACATCGGCGTTTCTGCCCTGAACGTCCGTTGCTATACCGCACGCGGTTGGCATTGGCAAGTTTAACCGCGTGCCCAGCGGGCCGCGCGAGCAGCGTCACGCTGGCTGGATTTCCAAGCGCGGGGCGTTGCCCACGCGGTTAAACGGTCGCGGTATACAGCGAAATCTGCTGCGTCAAATGGACTGCACTTCGATCGGAACTTCCCGCGGTGATGGCCGACCGTTTTTGCTGTCTTCGCTGGTCATCAAATCGACGCTGGTGATGCGGGACAGCGTGGTTGATGATCTGGATTCCAATGGGATCAAGGGCTCAGTTTTTTTATCCGGAATCTGCAGCGGCAGCCGCACGACAAACAGACTGCCCTTCCCGAACTCACTCCTCAGGGTCACATCGCCGCCGAGCAGGCGGGAAAGCTCGCGCACGATCGATAGTCCAAGCCCAGTGCCTTCGTATTCGCGTTTCGTATGGTCGCGACCGCCGGGGTCGGAGGTTCCCTGCCGAAATTTTTCGAAGATATGTTCCTGCTCCTGAAGCGGAATCCCGATGCCCGTGTCTTCTACAGAAAACTCCACGAAGTTCTCATCGACCAAGCGCGATGAAACGCGAACACGACCGCCTTCCGGAGTGAACTTAATGGCGTTGGAAAGCAGGTTGGTGATGATCTGACAAATCTTGCCGCGGTCCTGAAACATCGCCGGGAGCGGCGTCTGCGGTGTGTCGGTCTTCAGATCGATGTTTCTCCGGTCGGCCAACGGCATGATCTGCTGCACCTGAATCTCCAGCACGTCTGACAAATTCATCATTGACAGATGCAGATCCATTTTACCGCTTTCAATTTTGGCCAGATCCAGCAGATCATTGATCTGCACCATCAGTGACTGTCCCGACGTCTGAATATTCTGCACGTACCTCTTCTGGCGTTCATCCAGATTTGCGGTGGACTGCAGGATGTCACTGAATCCCAGAATACTGTTCAGTGGTGTGCGGAGTTCGTGGCTGATCGTGGCCAGAAAGTCATCCTTGAGCTTGTTGTTGTTGAACAGTTCCATGTTGGCCTGAGCCAGTTGATCTACTTTGCCGTCAAGACTGTCGTTGAGAGACCGCAGTTCATCGTTTCCTGTCATCATGTGTCGCAACATGCGATTAAACGCATGGCTCAGTTCTTCAAACTCGTCCCCGGTGCTGATCTCCGCCCGCAGGTTCAGGTTGCCGCGAGCGATCTCGTCGCTGACGTCTTTCAAATGCAGGACTGGTTTGACAATGATATATCGGACGATGACGTACGCGACGAGCATCGCCAGGAATGCCGTCACAATACCGGTCGCCAGCAGAATCGCACGATTGCGGCTCAGTTGAGCGTCCACCGATTCCAGTGACAGGTCAATCCGGAGAATACTCAGCAACGGCGGTCGTGGCTGGTCTTCCACTTCGGCTTTTGCGGACGATTCTGAAGCGGCTGGCACAGTGGCGGCATCGACAGATCCGGTAGCGGAGGCCGTTGCAGCAGTTGTTGGTGATTCTGCGGGTATCGCCATCGAAAAATTTTCCGGTTGCAGGTTCGAGATGTTTCCGACTCTACCGTCCGGTGAGTGGCATTTGGTGCAGAATCCTTTCACTCGGATGGCTGAGTAATACGAAAGCATACGCGGCTTGCCGGCCTCCGACCGGATGACCCAGTGATCATCTTCGGTCCGTTCTTCGTCCAGAAAGATGCGACGCGCGTCGAAGCCGATGTCATTCTCCGGGAACTCATTCGCTGCGTTTGTCAGCTTCCAGATGGACCCGGCGTAATAGTTGGGTTCGTCATTGGCTGACTGCTCAAAAAGAATCAGCCGAATGTAGGCAAGAGTTGCGTCGCGGCTGGTCGTATCGCGGATTACCGCATCGCCTGACGGCGGCGTGGACTCTGAATCATCGTGGACGTAGGGCAGTGTAGACTGATCGCCGGTTGCCGGCTCCTCCTGCGCGATGAACAAGCGGTAGTGATGCAACTGCAGGATTCGGTGCACAAGGGAGTTCGCGGACAGCACCTGCTGTGATTCAATCAGATGCTGTGTGCTGTAGTCGTATAACCAGAAGCTGGCGGTGATGAGAATCAACAGCGCGAACCCGAAAAGAAAGCGACACTTTCTTTCAAGGCTTGTTTCACCAATGATCTTCTTGAGTGCTCGATACGAAATCACGCTGCAATCCCTCTGCCCCCGCCACGGCCCGGCGTCGATGTTCGGATCATATCACGTTGTCAGAGAGGATTCCCACCCCGTGTGGTCCACAATTCCGCGGTCGCCTGCTTTGCCTCATCCGCCCTCACATGCAATTCCTCCAACGTGAAACCAGTGAGCGCCGCTGGTCCCACCCCGTGAGCTTTACTATAGTCCGGCGGAAGCGGCACGCGAAAGAACGCGCTGCATCGCCGGACTCCGCAATTTTCCCACATGCTGAAATCTTCTCCATGACCGTTCGAACTCGATTTGCTCCCAGCCCCACAGGATACATGCACATTGGCGGGATGCGTACGGCGCTGTTCAGCTGGCTCTGGGCTCGCCATAACAACGGTCAGTTTATTCTGCGAATCGACGACACCGATGAGCAGCGAAATATGGAGGAAGCGCTGGGGCCGATTCTGGATGCGTTTCGCTGGCTGGGACTCGACTGGGACGAAGGCCCGGAGGTCGGCGGGCCTCACGGTCCGTACTTTCAATCACAGCGGCGACCTCTGTACGATGCGGCCCTTGCCAGCCTGCTGAAGTCCGGGAACGCCTATCGCGACTTTGAACTGCCGGCAGAGACACAGGCTCAGCGCGAAGCGGCGGAAAAGGAAAAACGCGTCTACATCAGCAGCCGCGCGTCGCTCCCATTGACGGAAGATGAGGTGGCAAAGTACATCGCCGACGGCCAGCCATGTGTCGTGCGACTGTTGATTCCCCGCACCGATAAGGTCGTGATCAACGACCACATTCGCGGCACGGTGGAATTCGATTGCAGCCTGATGCCGGACCCCGTCATCGCCCGCAACGACGGATCGCCGCTCTACAACTTTGCCACGGTCGTCGACGATGCGGAAATGGAAATCACGCACGTCATTCGCGCGGAAGAACATCTTTCGAACACGCCGATCCAGGTTTTGCTGCACCGCGCGCTGGGCAACAAGACACCAGAATGGGCGCATGTTCCTTACGTCGCATCTCCAGGCAGCAAGGAGAAAATGAGCAAACGGAAGATTGACAAATACCGCACCAGTCCGCAGTTTCAAAAACTGTTTGAACTGGGCGATCAGGTGCTGAGTCGCATCGGCATCGATCCGAAAGCGAATGATCTGTCACCGGTGATGGTGGCGTATTATCGACAGGTTGGTTTTTTGCCCGCCGGCGTACTCAATGCACTTGTGCGACTGGGCTGGTCGCTCGACGATCAGACGGAGTTCCTGTCGCTGGCGGAGATGAAACGAAAATTCACGCTGGATCGCGTCATTAAGAGCGCCGCGGGTCTGGATCCGGACAAGATGCTGAGTTTCCAGTCGCATTGGATGAGCGAACTGCCGGCGAAGGAGAAGCTCTATGGCTGTCTGCGGATGTTGAAACAGGCCAGGCTGATTGACAATGAAGACGACAAACAGACACAGGCAAAAGTCGCCCGGATCATTGAACTGGCCGCTGACCGTCTGCGTGTTTTCGGCGACATCTTTCAGCTGGATGAATTCTTCATGGCTGACGAGGACCTTAAGATTGACGACAAGAATTTCCAGAAGCGTGTGGTGAAGCCGGAGAACGCCATTGTCCTGCTGCATGATCTGCGGCGTCGGCTGAGCGACATTGACAATTTTGTGGCTGAGCCACTGCACGAACTCCTGCAGTCATTTGCGGCCGAGAAGCAAGTCAAAGTCGGCGATATTTTCCCGGCACTTCGACTGTGTGTCACCGGCAAAGCTCAGGGCGCAGACCTGTTCGGATCGCTCGAACTGCTCGGAAAGGCCTGCGTTCTCCGCCGACTTGATCGTGCCATCGGGCAGGCAGAATCGCAGCGAATGACATAGGAGGTGGAAGCACGAAACTCGAAACTCGAAACTCGAAGGAAATCCTAAATCACAATCAAAAAACGCTGGCAAATCAGGATGTCTTGAATTTCGTGCTTCAAATTTGTTTCGGATTTCGACATTCGGATTTCGGATTTCAGATCTCAACGTGGAGAACTGACAAGGTTAATTCTGCGCAGGCTGATAGTTGGTAACATTACAAGGGTTGCCCTCCGGTTTGACTCAATGGCATTTGACAGAAAGCAAATTCATGCCGATCGAAATTCGCTGCCAGTGTGGAAAGAAACTGAAAGCGCCCGACAAACTGGCCGGACGCATGGTCAATTGCCCTGGCTGCAGCGCTCAAATCCAGGTGCCTGCGCTCGCCGCACCGGACGATGACGATTACGAAGACGACGTACCGGCGGCGCCTTCGCCGTTCCCGGTGAGGTCAGCGTTTGGATCGCCGCCGCAGTTCTCCGCACCGCGAAGCAACCAGCAGCCCCCGCAGGATGATCAACGCTATTCGCTCCGGGAATTTGTTGATGAGACCGGACAAAAAGATCACGGCCAGGGCTTCTTTGAACTGGAGAGTCCCTACATGCTGGAGGTGAATCTCAACGGCATGGTCTGGACGAAAATGGGATCGATGATCGCCTACGTGGGCAACATCAGATTTGTCCGCGAAGGCATACTCGAAAAAGGCCTGGGGAAATTCCTCAAGAAAGCGGTGACTGGTGAAGGCACCAAACTGACGAAGGCCGAGGGACAGGGACGTTTGTATCTTGCAGATTCTGGTAAACGAATCAGCATTTTGAATCTGCAGAATGAATCGATCTTCGTGAACGGCAATGACTTGCTGGCTCTGGAAGAAAATATCGAATGGGACATCAAGATGATGTACAGCATCGCCGGCATGATGGCTGGCGGGCTGTTCAATGTGAAGCTCACGGGCACCGGCATGATCGCCATCACTTCGCATTTCCAGCCGATGACACTTCGCGTCACGCCCGACCAACCCGTCACCACCGACCCGAACGCCACGATCGCCTGGTCCGGAAATCTGATGCCGGAATTTAAGAAGGATATTTCGCTCAAGACTTTCTTCGGGCGCGGCAGCGGTGAATCGATTCAGATGCACTTCCGAGGTAACGGCTTCGTTGTCGTGCAGCCATACGAAGAAGTTTACTTGCAGTCGAAGTAATCGACATCGTGTGGCCCGTCTCTTCCTCACTTCTTGTCTGAAACGCAACCACAAACGTCGCGGCTCACGCAGGTTTTGTTAGGGGTTCTTAAGTTCGTCAGCCCCGCCCTGCGGCAGAATCACGGGCGAGGCATGAAACTCACATCATTCAAAGCGATGGCAGCGGGACTCGTGCTGTCAGTTATCGGCATTGCAGCCGGCGTTTTCACGACCGACACGTCACTCGCGACATCTGGATCTGCAATTCACTGGACAGACAATGCCGCTGGCGGCAAGGAGTCAGATCAGCATGTGGCATCGCATCACTATGCCAAGTCACTCTCGAGTGTCTTTCGCGGTGCATCGGAAAAGGTGATGCCTTCCGTCGTGACGATTCAGTCGACGGCATCTCAGAGACTCGGCAGCGACAGTGCTCAACAGGGGCAACTGCCGGAAGAACTCAGGGATCATCCGCTGTTCAAGCGGTTCTTCGAAAATGTCCCCGAGGGCAACTCCGACTCTTCGGGTGGCCAGCAGCGAATTGGAATGGGATCTGGTGTCATCGTTGATTCGTCAGGCGTCATTCTGACCAACAATCACGTCGTCAACGGAGCCGACAAGCTGCTGATCAAACTGCACGACGGGCGTGAATTTGTAGCGACCGAATGGAAGACCGATCCAAAGTCGGACATTGCCGTCGTTAAAATTAACAGTCCCAACAGCCTGCCCGCTGCTTCCATTGGCAACAGCGACAGGATCGATATCGGGGACTGGGTCCTTGCTGTCGGAGCGCGATTCGGGCTTGATGAAACCGTGACGGCAGGCATCATCAGTGCCAAGTCGCGCGGGATCGGAATCACGGCACGGGAAGAGTTTCTGCAGACAGATGCAGCCATTAACCCCGGTAACAGCGGTGGCCCGCTGGTGAACCTGGATGGTGAAGTGATCGGCATCAACACTGCAATTTCCAGCACAAGTGGCGGCTATCAGGGAGTCGGATTCGCCGGCATGGCGATCACCAGACCCGGCGATTTGCAGGGGCGCGTTGAACGAGCGTCACTGAATGAGGCTCACAAGATGATCGTCATTCGTGATGGAAAAAAGATAACGGTCGATGTGCGAGTTGAGGCGATGCCGAAGAACCTGTTGTCTATGGAGGAACCGGTAAGAACTGAAACTCCGGCTCTGACCGAGTTCAACGATCCTGGGCTTCAGTTGTCTGAACTGACCACGGATGTCGCCAAACAGCTTGGGATGGAAAACGTCACCGGGCTGGTGATTACCGGAGTCAGAGTCGGCAGTTCCGCGGACACTGCCGGTCTGAAAGACGGCATGGTCATCAGTAAGGTCGGTCAGACAGCGGTGAATTCGCTGGCCGATTTCTCTGCAGCGATGAAAGACGTCTCGCTGAAAGACGGGGTCCTGCTGCTGGTGCGAGTCGGTGAAGCGTCACGGTTTGTCGTGATCAAAGACTGACGACATCGAGAACATCGACAGGCAGGAATGGGTTCTCGTGGCACGCCGGAATGTTTCTCGGTATCCTTCGTGACGAAGAACCCCTGACACATATGCTTCCGCTGTCTCAAATCTGTAAGTCACTTCATGCTGGAACTCCGCAATCCCCACAGTATTCGAGCCGCGCTCGAATTGCGGCCGAAAGCCGTGAAGCTCGTCCGTGTCCATGCTGAGAATCCCGGAGAGCCCTGGGATTCTGTGGTGAAGCTCGCCCAGGAAAACGGCATTCCTGTTCACGTCGGAGCGCCGGAGCAGCGGGACCAACGAGGGCCGAAAGGCGGCCAGAAAGGCGGCCGCGAAACGGAACGCACGGGGGCTGGTTCAGCGACTGTCGAACCTCCGTCGCCGATTCCCCTGGAATTCCTCTGGAATACCGATGAGGCCTCCACAGGATTGTGGCTTGCGCTCGATCAGGTGCAGGATCCTCAAAACCTTGGCGCCATTTTTCGCCTTGCAGGATTCTTCGGCGTCCGTGGCATCGTGCTGACCAAAGATCGCAGTGCTTCGGTCAATGCGACGGTCTGTGATGTGTCGGCCGGGGGAGCCGAACACGTTCCGTTCGCTGTCATCGCAAATCTGGCGCAGGCGATGGAGAAGGCTCAGCAGAATCAGATCTGGGTTCTGGGAACCTGTGAACGAGCCGACTCCACCATTCATGCCGTACAGCGAGATCGCAACTGGATGCTGGTACTGGGCAATGAAGGCACGGGGCTGCGACGGCTGACGCGCGAACGATGCGACCAGCTGGCCTCGCTGCCTCCACTGGGCCCGATCCCGTCGCTGAACGTTGCGACCGCCGCGGCAGCATGCCTTGCCATTCTGACTGCGCACACAAACTGAACGGACGGTGCGTCATGGAACTTCGCGCGTTCGCTGAACGAGTCCTGTACTCAGATAAACTGACCATCAAAATCGCGAGAATCGATGAATCGCTGACCGATCACGCTCTGGGCGGAGCGGTGCGAGTCACCCAGCCGACACGGCCCGCGAATCTGCAGTTTGCCGAGCGGAAGAAGGCACCTGCCATGCCCAAGGCCGAATCCTTGAAGGATGTCAGGAAGCGTGCCATCGCACATCATGTCATGGCCAATCATGAATTGCAGGCTCTGGAAGTCATGGCGATGGTGCTGCTGGCATTTCCGGATGCATCGGCAGTTTTTCGCATGGGACTGGCGCAGGTGATGTTCGATGAGCAGCGTCATACGCGAATGCATGTCCAGCGTTGCGAAGAACTCGGAGTCCGTTTTGGCGACTATCCGGTCAACGGATGGATCTGGAAGAAGGCTCAGGATTACAGCTCCACGCTGGAGTACGTCGCTGGCCTGCCGTTGGTATTCGAAGGAGCGAATCTGGATCATACGGCGGAATTTGAACAGTACTTTCGCGCCGCCGGTGATCGCCGCAGTGCCGCGATCATGCGGGCCATTCACAAGGACGAAATTCGACATGTCGAATTCGGCCTGAACTGGCTGCGGCAATTGAAACCGGCAGGTGTTTCCGACTGGGACGCATGGACCGCCGCGCTGCACTGGCCTATCCGCCCGTCCAAAGCCCGCGGCGATCTGTTCCAGCGCGAAGCCCGCCTGCAGGCCGGATTGACACCGGAATTCATCGATCAGCTGGAAGCCTTTGATGAATCCAGCAGTTAAACACGCGAGGTGTCTTTGGAGTGGCAGAAAAGAATTTACTGTAGCTGAATTCTCAAGAATTCAGTGGGCCTCTGAATTCTTGCGAATTCAGCTAGTGCGCCTGTGAAGGCGATTGAATTGTCAGGTGAGAGTCCTGATCAGAGAAGTCGTTACCTCTCTGTAGCCGAAAGTAACTGCGTTTTCAACAGAAAGGGTGGGAAGCAACCAG
>JANOUN010000326.1:0-10116 GCA_031416875.1 Planctomycetota bacterium
TACCTCGCCGCCCGCGGTGTTCCCGTGCGACTGTGATGCGCGAGGTGTCCGCTCGCCTTAAGTCCACGCCATTGGACACAGGGTCGGCAGGGGCCAAATGACCGTTTTGTGTTGTGTGGTTGGCAAACCAGGTTTCCGCCGACGCGAGGTCGGTGGGGAACAACCGACGACATCGACGCTCGCAAATCATTGGGTTGCGGGCGAAGCCCGCGCCAAGGTCAAGATCCGCTCACCGGAACGGATTATGAACACCGACGGGAACTCATCTGGCAGCGAATGGAGTTTCTGGCAGGGATTTATTGGGATTGAAGTCCTGGGCTGGTGAACGCAAAAGCATGAAATCTGATTGATCCCAAAAAGATCCATTCTGTTCCAGCCCGTCAGGCGAGAAGGTTGTTCCGGGTGCCCTGCAATTGGAGTTGCTCCTGAATTCACTCTGTGCCAACTGCTCGCAAAGCGTGCTGTGCCAAAGGCACCAAATGTGAAAGCCCAGGGCAACGCCCTGGGAACCTGTGAAACGAACGACGGGAGCCCCAAACGGGGCGAAATGATCGAAAACAAAATCGGTGCCAGACACTTGACAAAGGCCTCCACGAGGCGGAAAAGTTCAACGCACGAACTCTGCGTCAATATCCATGCCGCATCGATCGCAATTCGTTCGGCAACTCCAGGAGCCTTTGTCGCAGATGTCCCAGGGAGAGTTGATCCACATGCTCGCGACCAAGTGGCATTTGAGCGTTTCCGAACGCAATCTGCTTCTGGATCGCAGGGCGAAGGCGATCCTTATTTGCAGTGCGATCGAGAACATACTCCGGGAAAATGGTTGGTATCCGCAGGACTGGCGTCCAGAAATGGATTTCGACGGAGGTGTCATCGAATTTCGTTCTGACGGTCGTTGTCGGATCTACTGGAAGACTGAGGTTGGAGTAATGCGTTTTGCCTCTGTCGAGGTCCAGGAATGTGACAGCCCGTCGGTGGCTGCAAACGCATGGCTACGCCGGATGTTTCCGGTGGACATTGATGGGATTCTGGTTGACTGGACCGATATTCAACCACGTGTCGGCGAGCAAAACGGAGCGTAACCCACGCCATCGAAGGAGTTGCGATCTATGCGTCTGTGTTGGAGGCGATGTTGGGTATTGCGGCAGTGGTGAGGTATCAAACGCGGCAATCAGGAAGCGAATTGCCTGCACAGCACTCGCGACAGGGGCTAAAGCTTTGACAGCCGCACGTTGACTTTGGCACGTTGACTGTTCCGTGTAGAATCACGCCGGAGAAAAGTTGAGTGCTGAAACTCCAGCAGTTGATTCTCTGACGTCCGAGTATGCATTCCTGAAAGATCTTCTTCACCGATGAGTTCACGCAGCCGAATCCGACAGTTGGTTGTCATCAATGTTGTCGGATTGACGCATGAGATGATTGGTGAAAATACTCCCAACATTCGGCGGTTGCTGGAGACGGGGTTTGCTCGGCCGATGGCGACCGTACTGCCTGCGGTCACCTGCACGGTTCAGGCCACGTTGCTGACGGGGTTAATGCCGGCACAGCATGGGATCGTGGCGAATGGGTGGTACTTTCGCGATTTGGCGGAGGTCATGTTCTGGAAGCAGTCGAATCATCTGATCCATGGCGAACGGGTCTTTCAGACGGCGAAATACCGCGATGCGTCGCACACGACCGCCAAGATGTTCTGGTGGTACAACATGTACGCCGATGTAAAATGGTCCGTGACGCCGCGGCCGTCGTATCCGGCGGACGGTCGCAAGGTTCCGGACATCTACAGTGAGCCGCCGGAATTCCGCGACGAACTGCAAAATCAGCTCGGACGGTTTCCGCTGTTCAATTTCTGGGGGCCGACGGCTGACATCAGAAGTTCCGCATGGATCGCTGATGCCAGCGTCGAAGTGTTTCGCCGCTGTCAGCCTTCAATGCTGCTCGTCTATTTGCCGCATCTGGATTACAACCTGCAGCGCCTTGGACCGGAAAATCCGAAGATCGCGGAGGACATTCGACTGGTCGATCGCGAAGCCGGAAAACTGATCGATGCGGCTCGTACCGCGGATGCTGATGTGGTCGTGCTGTCGGAATACGGGATCACGGAGGTCGACCAGCCGATTCACATCAATCGCGCGTTGCGGGATGCGGGGTACTTGTCGGTGCGCATGGAACCACTGGGCTGGGAGACGCTCGATTGCGGAGCATGCAGAGCGTTCGCCGTCGCCGATCATCAGGTGGCTCATGTGTACGTGAAACGGGCAGAGGATTTAGCGGCGGTCAAAGCACTGCTGGAACGCCTCGACGGCGTTGAAAGAGTCCTTGACCGTGACGCCCAGAGAGCCGCCGGAATTGATCATGAACGCAGCGGCGAACTGGTGCTCGTCAGTCAGCGGAATGCGTGGTTTACTTACTACTTCTGGCAGGACGACCGACTGGCTCCCGATTACGCCCGCACGGTCGATATTCATCGCAAGCCGGGTTATGACCCGGTTGAGCTGTTCGTCGATCCGAAGATCCGGTTTCCGAAGTTGCGAATCGCCAACCGGCTTGCCCGCAAGCTGCTGGGTTTTCGCTACTACATGGACATGATCGGTCTGGATGCGGAGATCGTACGGGGCAGTCATGGCCGGTTGCCGGACGAAAATCGACTGTCACAGGATGGTCCGGTCTTTATTTGTTCGTCGAAACGCGTGGAACGTGACGAATTGCACGCTACGGACGTGCGAAATCTGCTGTTGAATCTGCAATTTGGCGGTTGACACTGGAGGCTCAGCCAACTTCCCGGCAGAATTCTGCGTACACTGCGATGAATCGTGATTCTCAGCAATAGCGCACAAGGACAAATTCAATGGCTGGCCCGCAAAAGAAAGATCCAAAGAAGCCGGATCCGAAGAACGCTCAGGCTCCTCAGGAGCAGGAGCCGGATGTCGAGCAGGTTCTGTTTCAGGGTCCGCTGTTTGATCGTGAATGCAATCTGAAGGCCAACGCCAAGCTGGTGCAGGCCGCGTTGGTTCCGGTCAAGCAGATGATTTCCGACGCACTGGCCCGGCGCGCACATACAATCCTGCTGGAACCACGCGAAGGCCGCATCGCAATTCGGTTTGTGATCGACGGCGTTCCCTATCCGGCCGCTGCGATTCCCGGTCAAAAGGGAGCGGCCATGGTGCAGATGATCAAACTGCTCTGCGGACTGGATATCAACGAGCGGAGCACGGCGCAGTCCGGCGGCATGAAAACCGAATACGAAAAAATCCCTTACCATTTGATGGTGGAATCTGCTCCCGTCGGAGGCAAAGCGGAAAAGATCCGCATCAAGGTGGATAACCGAAAAGTCGTCCGTCAGAAGCCACAGGAGATTGGTTTTCCGGACCATCTGAAAGCAAGAATCCGACACTACACAGCCGAGCGCAGCGGCGTGATTCTGATATGCGGGCCACCGGATACGGGCGTCACGACGTTAGCAACTGTCGTGCTGCACTGCGTCGATCCTTATCTGTTTTCAGTTTACAATCTGGCCGACCGCAACGTGCGCGAACTCATCAACGTGGCGGAATTCAAGCCGGAACCGGGCCACAATCTGGAAATCACATTCGACCGCATCAGTCGCCGCGAGGCAGACGTGATTTACATGAATCCACTCACGTCGCCCCAGGACACGCAGACGATTTTCCAGTACGCCGACCGCCTGTCGTTTGTCGCCGAAATCCCTGCGAACAATCCGGCGGAAGCCGTGCGGAAGCTGATCGAATGGGTCGGGATTGACGAAGTGGTCAAGAACCTGCGTTGCGTTGTGACTCAAAAGCTGATTCGCAAACTGTGTGACGACTGCAAGCAGGCGTTTCGTCCGAACCCGATGTTGCTCAAGAAACTGGGCCTGCCGCCGGAAACATCGGTGCTCTACCGAGCCCCCTTGCCGCCTCCGCCTGACGACCCGAAAGCTCAAACCATTGAAGAGTTGTGCGCTGACTGCGACGGTGTGCCGTATCATGGTCGCGTGGCTGCGTTTGAAATGTTTGAAATGTCTGACGCGATGAAAGAAGTGATTGTCAACGGTGCGTCTCCGGAAGCGATCCGCAGTCAGATGGTGGCAGAAGGTCAGACGACGCTGCAAAGGGATGCCATCCGTCTGGTGGCTGAAGGAAGAACCTCGCTCGAAGAAGTCCAGAGAACATTCAACCCCGGCGGTCCGAGTAAGAAACCCGCGAAGGCCCGGCCAAGACCTCCGGGATAGTGGTTGTGAATGTTTTCGTTTAACCGCGTGCCCATCGGGCCGCGCGTACCACGGCTCTGAGCGCGGGGCGATGCCCACGCGGTTAAACGGTTAAGATAGAAGCTACGGTTTTACGGGTATCCAGCGGAGCTTTAAGTGGACCGGGGTTTTGGAGACCTTGATTCGCTGCTCGATGTTGCGATAGCCGGCGCGCCGGAACTCAAGCATATGGCGGCCTTCGGAGACGGTGATCCGCATGGGTTCTGTCGGCGGCAGTTCGCGTGGTTTGGCATCGATATACATGCGGCCGCCCGCTCGATCCCCCAGCGACCAGTCGATAATCAAATTGGCCTGATCACTCGCGCCACGCAGCAGAAAAATGCCGATCAGCAATACCAGCACGACGGTCCCGCCAATCGCACTGATGAGCAGCGGTTGCTGCTTCCATAAGACTTTGCCCTGGCTCTGATTTCCGCTTCCGGAAGTTTTTGCACGTTGTGACTTAGTACGCAATGCTTCGTCGTAGGCGACTTTCTGAACAGCGTTGAGCAGACAACGTCGGGCGGCGGAGAGTTCGTTCAGCAGTCGTTGCGAGTGATCGACAAGGTCGCTGTTCGCCATATCCTGCAGCCGCCCCATGCGTTCGGTCGCTGCATTGTCAATTTTCTGCCGATCAGATTCAAACAGATCCAACCCAAGCAGGGCATAATGGTCCGGCGGACGGTTTGGCGTCATAATCCCCAGGAGTTCTCGGTAGGGATTAAATTCTGCTGGCATATTTTCAACATCCACGGGAAGATTCAGTTGCCTTCACAATCATGCCGTTCTGCCCCGACAACTTCAAGGATGAGGCAACATATTCGGACATGATTCGTTCAGTAATCGGCGGAATGAAGGTCATTTTCGGCAAAGCAACAATCCACTATCATCCGTATATATGTATGGTTTCCAGAGTTGCACTGTTCCCCGGGGTGTCAGTGACAAGGGCCATCAGATGTTGTTGCGTTTCAATTCCGTTTTTCTGTGCATTGAACAGCATGCAGGAAATGATCCCATTGACTGGACAGAACGCAAGACCGACAGCGACGAGCGTCACAGTTTTGAAGAAACACGACGAGACGATGAATTCATTTATCTGAATGACAGCAGTCGCGGATATTCCATTCGGCTGCCTGTCGCCGGAGGCAATTCAGCTCTCTCGGCCGACGGCGGGAAAACATGGAAATCGCTGTACGAGGTTGAACAAAAGAAGGAATGACGAGCAACGACGGCAGTAGAATGTTCTCGCAGTCTGGCAGCGGAAAAACCTCTTACAGGTCCATTGAGGGATTGGATGGCGACGAGCGCTTACAAACGATTTCGCATGCAGATCGACCTGAAGCGTACGTCACCCAGGGCCGTGCGTTTGCCGGATGGTTATCGCTGGCTTCCGTGGCGATCGCTGTTGCTCGAACGACACGCGCAGGTCAAGTGGCGGGCGTTTCGCGAAGATCTCGACGGGAAAGTTTTTTCGTGTCTCGGAGATGCCGCAGGCTGCCTGGCTCTGATGAAGGAAATTGTCGGGCAGGCGGCATTCTGTCCGGCGGCAACATGGATGGTGGTCTATCAGCCCGAACCGGACTGGCCCGCAGTCGATTGCGGCACGATTCAGGGAGTGACTCGCAGCGGCGATATGGGGTCCATTCAAAATGTCGGCGTGATTCCCGAACACCGCGGACTGGGCCTTGGCCGTGCTTTAGTGCAACAGGCCTTGTTGGGATTCGTGCAGGTTGGCATGGGAATCAGTGTGCTGGAAGTGACAGCGGACAACAAAGCGGCCGTTCGGCTGTATCAATCGATCGGCTTTCGTACAATCCAGGTGTTGTATCGTGACAGTTCCACTGGCGAAACAATGACTGAAGATGAGGCGGAATCTCAGATCAGCAAATGGCCCAGACGCCTTTGGGAACAGTGAGGGGGTGCGATGAGTTTTTTCCCATGCGGACAGACACGACGAGAATTCGTCTGGCAAATGGGTGGCGGCTTTGCTGGATTAGCGCTGACTTCGCTACTCAGTCAGGATGGATTTTTTGGCAGGCATGCCGTTGCGGGTGAGGTTGTCGGCAACGCTTCACGGTATCAGCCGCATTTCCCGGCGAAAGCCAAATCCTGTATCTTTCTAATGATGAACGGTGCTCCCAGCCAGGTCGATACATTCGACTATAAGCCGTCGCTGCAGAAATATGCAGGACAGCCGCTGCCGGAAGGCAAGTCGTTCACCAATTCCGGCGGCCGTAAAGTCGGATTCCTCACGCCCGCCTTTCGACGTTTTCGCCCCGGCGGAGAAAGCGGCTTGCTGATTTCCGACTACTTCCCAAACGTGCGACGACATGCCGACAAACTGGCCGTCATTCGTTCGTGCCACACAGACAGCCACGCCCATGGATCGGCGCTGGTGGCCATGAACACGGGCAAAACCTTCATCGGGCGTCCCTCACTGGGATCGTGGTGCGTCTATGGACTCGGGACAGAAAATGAAAGCCTGCCGGGGTACGTCGTGATCCTCGACAAACGGGGAGGACCGATTGGCGGACAGCCGAACTGGTCAAGCGGATTTATGTCGGCGGCGTATCAGGGCACTTTATTTCGTCCGGTGGGCGATCCGATTCTGGATCTTCGAGGCCCGGAATATGTGACCCGACAGGCACAGCGTGAACAACTCGACCTGCTCGCGCGGCTCAACGCACGGCATCTCGCGGCGCGACCAGGAGGAGATGAACTGGCAGCGCGAATCGGATCGTATGAACTTGCGTTTCGCATGCAGACCGAAGCACCCGAAGCAGTCGATCTCAGTCAGGAAACGGCGGAGACGCTTGCTTTGTATGGAGTCGGTCAGCAGCCGACAGATGAATACGGGCGCAATTGCCTTGTCGCGCGGCGTTTGATTGAACGCGGTGTGCGATTCGTGCAACTCTACTCCGGCGGTGGCCATCTGGAAGAAACCTGGGACGCGCATGAGAGCATCGAAAAGAACCACGGACGTCATGGAGCGGAAGTGGATCAGCCGATTGCCGCGCTGCTCACGGATCTTGAACAGCGCGGACTCCTTGACGAAACCCTGATCGTGTGGGGCGGTGAATTCGGACGGATGCCGTTCAGTGAAGGACAGAATGCTCCCGGTCGAAATCACAATCCCTATGGTTTTTCGATGTGGCTGGCCGGCGGCGGCGTGAAAGGCGGAATGGCTTACGGCGAAACCGACGAATTCGGTTTTGAAGCCGTCATTGATCGAGTCCATCTGCACGATCTGCACGCCACGTTTCTGCACCTGATGGGCATGGACCATGAACGCCTGACGTATTTTCATCAGGGTCGCGATGAGAGTCTGACGGATGTGTTCGGCAACGTGGTGACCGGAGTCCTGGCGTAAACATCGAACAGAAAGTGTTTTTCCAAGACAACGATTTGGGGTTGAATCTGCAGGCCGGGTGACTGGTCAATCCCTGACGCTTCAGACAAGGAACAGCGTTAACAAAGCTCCCCATGCCATCGTGTGGCACGTTGCGTGTGTGGCACGGTGCATGGCACCGGCGCCGTGGGGACGTTGGAAACACCGAAGGGTTTACGCCTGCTACCGGCTGATCCGAGGCTATCGCAAGTTACAGTTGATAAGCTTCCAGCATCGAACAATATCCGAGAAAACAACCGGTCACTTTGGCGGCATCTCTCATTGCTGCGGGCCGTGCTGAAGCCGCATCTTGAGGATTTTGATTATGTCTTGATCGATTCACACCCCGAGATATCCGAAGTTCTGCGATCTGTTATCTACGCGTGTGACTACTGTGTTTCGCCAGTGAAACTTGATCTTCAGTCTACGATCGGGGTGCCTTCTGCTGTAGAAGCAATCAATGAAGTCAATGTGGACGTCGAAATGATTCAGAGAGCTCTGGATGACGACTTGGAACACAGACCTGCCCGTTTCGTGGGGTCGATTGGTATGATGGCGCGGGAATGGGGCGGAATTCTGAAGGCTACGGAGCGAGCCGAGTATCGTCGATTGCAGCGAGCAGGTGGCATATTCGAGCATTATGTCACTGAGGGTGATGGCTTGCGGCAAGCGGCCGCGGAGCGAATTCCCGTGTACGACGTTAAAGGTGCAAACGCTGAGCGACAGGCGGCGCAGTTTCGTGAAGTGACTGAGGAGTTCATGACGCAATGTCCAGCCTGATAAAACAAATTGACACACGGCAACTAGTACGATGGCTGGGCGTCGAAGGTGCTCGCGCTGGCCTGATGCAAAGTAAGCATCTCACCATCGACGTCCTGCGAACGATGGCAGAATCGCTTGAAATCAAACTTCCGGAAAAGACGAACCGACAGCAGTGGATCGATGAAATTGTCAAGGTCGCCAGCCGCAGAATCGACAAGTCGATTCAGGAGCTGTTTGAAATGGACGAACGTTCTCTGCTTGACTATTTCGAGCGATTGGATGTTGAGTCGGCTGAGATACTGGACGTTTTGAAAGAACTGGACGTGCATCCTCGCCGTGAGGGACGCCGCAGTCTGCTGGAATTTGCCGCTCGGCAACTCAGTGAAACGGGTCGATTCATGCGAATCGCTGGCACAAAGGGAGGGAAAAGCCTCTTCCGAGATATGCGTCCCGACGATGGAAAACATCAACCTGGAAGACTCGCCGACGAGCCTGTTGGCCAAGAGACGCAGCTCAATTCGAATGAATGAGCGGCGGTGTCAGGCAATTGCCGGAACGGCGCTGCGCTTGGTCCGGCCTACAGACTCAACCCAAATGCTTAGTGCTCACGACGCACTGCGCCTCATTCTACCAGCAATTGATGTTTTGGATTTGCGATCAGTAGCTCGCCATTCCATCTTCCACCCTTCCCCCAGCGCCATCATTGGTCCTGCGCCGACTGAGCCGGTTTCATATGTCGGCGGCTGAGCAGTGTCTGAAATTCTGTGTATCGGCGAAACTCTTCATGTGAGCGAAATTCAGAGCGTGGCACAGGAGTATGTTCGAGGAATGCAAGTGTCGATGGCGTGATCCAGGCTCCAGTCGCACGACTGACCAAATCCTGAATCAACAGTTTGAAATTTGCACTGGACGACGTGCTCAATCGATCTCCAAGGTACTCGTAATTCATTTCGTCGCTGGCCATCATCAACCCTGGCTGGCCCCCCGACAATACCACAAAGGCTTCGGGACGCCGCTTTGATGCAAGCTTGATGCCTTCATTCCATAATCGATGGGAGCTGCCACTGGACAGTGCAGAGGGCGAATGAAATCTCGACGGTGATGTGGAAGGCAAAACGCCAACACTGATGACGGAGACGGCACTCCAGGGGCACGACTGCAGATGGTCACTTGTGTCCATTGCCTGCAGCGCAACGTCTGTGATTCGCACATGATGCGCCTGATGGGCATGTGTGAGATCCGGGACGTCACCGACGGGAACGGCGGTTGCCTTGCCACCATTGCGTTCAATTTCCTCAGCCACGCCGACGGCTTTGTCCTGGCTGTAAGAGTGCGGAATAATACCAGGCAGCAAATGCGTCTGCAGCCTGGCAGTCGCCCTGTCCATGTCCGGCAACGCCATCAAAGCCTTTTCCAGTGATTCCAGATCATCCGGCACGCGGAAAACAACGATTCGAAAAGCAGCAGCGACAACATGAGAAGGCTTGTCCGTTGATTCCGCTATGTTCGCTGACATGTCTCGATTCTCCTTCTTCATCCTCAAAGAACCCACTTGTTGCCCAGGAGTCTGTCTGAATACCGCTGTTCTTGTGAGCGGCACAGCGCTAGCGGTCTGTTGATTTAATACCAACCCGAAGCGCCAGCGAGGCTGAAATGGCTGAATTCCTCGCTGGCGCTTCGGGTTGGTATGACCATGAGCTCCAAAAATCACTAAGCCAAC
>JANOUN010000327.1:0-3491 GCA_031416875.1 Planctomycetota bacterium
AAAGCTGCTGAAGGGACTTGAACCCTTGACCCCGTCCTTACCAAGGACGTACTCTACCAACTGAGCTACAGCAGCAATCTCCGCGATCAAGCTGCCCCCAGAACGCAAAGAGCGGGCGATGGGAATCGAACCCACACAGCCAGCTTGGAAGGCTGGAATTCTACCATTGAACTACGCCCGCATTTTTAAAACCGCATTCTTGCAAATGTCCCTGACACCTGCCTAAATTCGAAATGCCGGATACCCCTAATGAACCCCGCAAATAAGCCTCCCTTGACAGGAGCCCCACAGACAGGAATGGGGGAAGCAGGATTCGAACCTGCGAAGGCTAACGCCACCAGATTTACAGTCTGGCCCCTTTGGCCACTCGGGTATTCCCCCTTTACATGATATTTTTCGACCTGCCATCCTCTCAGGGAATCTCCCCAACAAACATCAATTTCGCGAGAAGAATCAGGCCAATTCATTCGCTGAAGCTAGCGGAGGGACTTGAACCCACAACCACCGGTTTACAAAACCGGAGCTCTGCCAATTGAGCTACACTAGCGCGGACCGCGTGCGATAGCGAGCGGCGGAGTATAGCAATCGGTTTCTACCAGACAAGCCAGATCCCCAAAAGCTCCCAACAACGGGGGAACTCAGTAATTTGCTACCCTGCGACGCCTGGAATTCGACGTGGCTACCACCCGGACAAGCCCGAATTTTCCTTGGTTCGGGCTCGCAGCAACAAATCAAACTTCTTTCGGCAATCTGCGGCGTCTTTCTCTTCCTGAAGAGTGCCTCTGCCAATCCGCGCCATCGTCATTGTGTCCGGATAACACAAAATTGCGGTTGTGCGTTCATGCAAACAGCCCTGCGGCAAAACACCGCAGGGCTGTTATTTTTGAATCAAAAACGAATTCACATCGACTCATCAATTACCCGCACGAACTCAGGCAACGTGTGTATGCGGTGGCCGCGCGTCGTGTCAGAATCCGGGAATCTCGAACGCCCGGCGTTCTGCGATCCGACGCAGTTTTTCCAAAGTGCGAACTTCGATCTGCCGCACCCGCTCTTTCGTGACACCCAAACGGCTGCCAACCTGCTCAAGAGTTTCCGGCTCTTCCCCTTCTCTTAAGCCAAATCGGCAGGCGATCACTTTCTGTTCACGACCGTCGAGTTCCTGCATCATTTCGCGGATTACGGCACGCTGTGAATTGTTCATGTGCTCGTCGATAAAGAATGAACCTTTTTGTTCCGATGACCGCGCAAACACTTCGTCGTTGCCTGTCCGAAACCGGTCCATCCGCTGATGCTCCGCGGGCACTGATCGAGCGAAGTTCTTCAGGATGGCCCAGGACGCATAGGTCGAGAACTTGTAACCGCGAGCATAGTCGAATTTCTCAACCGCCCGGATCAACGAGATATTGCCGTCGCTCACCAGCTCGAAGAAACCCGCATTCGCCTTGAGATACCGCTTAGCGATCGAGACCACCAAACGCAGATTCGACCGAATCAGCAGGTTCTTTATGTCAGTGATATCCGCCAGCAATGACTCCAGCTTTGAAACCATACGAGCAGACGGTTTCTTCACATCCAATTCATTCCGCAGCTCCGAAAACTGAAACTTGCGGAAATTCATCCGTCGAAAATAATACTGCTCCTGCGCTTTTGAGAGCAGTGGCACCCGGTACAGTTCGCCAAGATATGCAGGCAGACCACTCGGAATACGACTGACTGTCGCATGATTGACTGCAGGCGCGGGTCCGCAGATCGTGTTTTCCGCATTTCGCTGACGGAACTCATCACTGTCGATATACTCGACATTCGCTTCCGTCAGCCGCTTGACACGGGCGTCCATCAAGGCACTGTGCACTGCCGTCTTGCTCATGGAAAAAGCTTTTGCAAGACATGCAACACTTTCACCAAGCAACGAACGCTCAAGCAGAGATTCATTCCGTTCTGCATCAGAATTCCAGACACGGAACGCTCCAGCGATTCGATGCTGCGTACTTTCAGTGACACCGCTATGCAGTGGCGACGCCGGAAACACAGATTGTGCCGCAGCGTTTCGATACGTCTTGCTTTTTGCGTCAATCACATGACGTGTGCTAACCATGACGAGCTCCTTTACTTTCACTCTCGCCGAAACCGGCGAATTTCGTTGTTCATTCGTTGCACCACGATTCTGATGCATCAATTTGCTGAACGACCCGCTCAGTCTGCTGGCAGTCCAGTTCGATATCAACTTATTCTGCAAATGCCGAGCCACTCCCGGAAGGAAGCAGCGGGATCAAGCCATTCCGTTCACTCAACTCAACAAAGACCCCAATTCGCACAGGTTCTCCGGCATGATTCGCACGTCTTCGCACGTCTTCGCACGGAATTGCCAGAATTGCTGGCGACCAACCAGACTCCCCATCAAGCTTGGCATAAAAAAACTGTCCAGACGAACAGTATTCATCAATAAAAAGCCCCCCTTTCGCGATGCGCAAAACCTGCCGCTTCCTTAGGCTCAATTGTAAATACGTAAATAGGAGACGCAGAGATTACAAAAATGTTCGGTGAATCTGCATGACGGACGTTTTAGGATGTAAAACAAAACGCCTCGTCTCCCGCTTTCCTCCCGAACAGCTCATAGGCCCCGAGTTCGTCATCATAGTGATCCATAAAAAGTCAACTTGACTCATGGCTGCTCGTGGCTTTTGTCGCTTTGGCCAGAGAGACTTTGCATGGGTGCAGCATTTCATTCATCACCTGGCCACGACCGGCATGGCCGGGTTTGTGCTGGCCAACGGCAGCATGAGTTCCAATCAGTCGGGTGAAGGCGACATCCGCAAAGCCCTGATCGAAGCCGACCGTAAACTCGGCACACTCATCGACCGTGCTTCACCGTGAACTGACCGATGTGGATATCAATAAGATCGTGAACCACGTAACACACTTGGCGCGGCGACACCGCTGCGATCTCAAATCTCAAATCTCAAATTACCAGGACATCCTTAGTTTCTGCAAATCCGCCACCACCGCCGAAATCGCCGCACACGGTGATGATGCCGGGAAGACTGTGAAGCAGATTCAGGAAGCGAAAACGAACATCTCAGGAAATACGACCGGTCCATGACATCACAAACCTTCATCTTCGAATGCAGCAGTTCCACGTATCTCGACTGCGTCGAAAAGAATCTTTTCGGTTCGAACAAACCGTGGCCGCTGGAGATCAAAACCGGCGACTACTGTCTGCTGCATCACTACGAAATCGGCGGGCTGCTGGGTCTGTGGCAGGCAACCTGCGACGGCGGCAAGAACCTGGTGCCGAAGGTCTGGGGCGGGAAGTTTCCGTATCAGGTGCGAGTGAAACTCGTGATTCCCAAAGTGACGGACGTTCCGAAGAAGGTGCTGACGAAACTGGGCGTCGATGCTGCCGTCGGACGATTCGACAATTGGGTGGATGAAGATGGCGGAAGACCTGGTGCAATCCCTACTCAGTTCTGCGTCCTGAGGTTATGCTC
>JANOUN010000328.1:0-2661 GCA_031416875.1 Planctomycetota bacterium
CACGTTGAGCCGCCTTTGTCGACAAACCAGAGTCCGAAGCTTAAAAAACAAGCCAACCAAAATATAGCCAGCCCAATCCTTGGGACCCGAAAGGCGTGGTGCGCAATGCAGGCTAGCGCCATTCCGCTCACTAAATCCAGCCATTCAGGATAACCCCGGTGGAAACTTTCGTTGCTGCGATGTGCAACTACACCAATCCCATCAGTCGTCGAATCCCGACATCCACCGAATACACCACGATCAATAGACTCAACGTCAGCCAGTTGTCCCAGATCGTGGCTTCGCGGTGAAGCGACTGCAACTCGGTCTCACCTTTCAGCTTTTCGGGGATCGAACCGAGTTCCGAGAGTTTGACGACCTCGCCGCCAGTCGACCTGGCAATCAGTTCCAGTGCAGGACGATTCACGTTGGGATGCCGAAACTCTTCGGGCGACATCAGCACCTGAAGCGTCGCCTCAACCGGTTCAGCGCCGGTGGCCTCATAGACCAGGCGATGGATCCCAGGTGTGTCCGGCGTGAATGTGCCGACGTATCGACCTTCCCGTGCTTTGTCCTCTGTAAGTTCGATTGTTTGCCTTTCGCCGGGGCCCAGCAAAGTGACTTCCCGCGACGGCATTTTGACTGGTGTGCCGCTCGGCGAAAACGCCATCAGCTCAATCTGTGCCTCTTCACCCGGCTGAGCGCGAAACGGACGGACTTCGAGACTGCTCTTGTTCTTGTCGGCCTCACGCCTTGCCACAAATCGAATCGCCTGCCCCCAGAATTTATAAAAGTAGCGATCTCCCACGTTTTGCCGCCACGCCCATGTGGAATCGGTTCCGACAAACATCACCTTTCCGTCCCCGGCATAGTGATATGCAATCAGGGGCGTCTTGCCGAATCTTCCTTCCAGTTTCGGATTCCAGGCCAGGACAGTCGCAGCGGGTGCTGGCTGCTCGGCCGCTGCACACCAGTAGTAAGCCGGCATGTGGCTCCAGACCCGATGATTGTGACCAGGATCGTCATAAAGTCGCATCGTCTCGTGCACCAGCCCATCCGCGCTGACAAGAATTTCATATGGCTCATACACTGGCGCTTCGACTCCGGCCACTCCCTGTTTCAATCGCACGGGCAATAGCTCGAGGAACGACGCGTCGAATCGGTGCGGCATCGACTGTGGCCCGGCTTCAACCATCAGCCCGACACCTTTTTCACGCACGGCCCTGATGAGCAGGTCCTGGAACGCGGGCGTCAATAATTCCGGTGAAACATCACCCAGAATGATAGAGTGATATTCAGCGATCTCGTCCAGTGTCTGTGGAAGACTGGCTGCCTTCTGATCATCGGGCAGTCGTCTCCACTCCGATTCCAGCACGACATCAGGCATCTCAGCGGTTCGCCCGGCAAGCCCGTTGTCGCGACGAATGGCATTCTTGACAAATCGAAAGTCCCAGCGGGCAGAACCGTCAATGAACAGCACTCTGATTCTGTCTTCGCTGACTCTCACCAGCGCGGTGTCGGCATTGTTGGCACGCAGTTGTTCGACTTCGGCGTCGAGCGGTGGCACGTTGATGGTCAGATATCGTGCTCCTGCTTTTTCGGCTTTGAATGTCAGTTCGACATGCTGATGCTCAGCATCACGAACCACAATTTCCTCCGTGTCCAGCAGGACATCGCCGTCCCTGAGTTCGACCTTGACGGGTTTGCCGTCAAATCCCTGTGATTCCAGTGAGACGTTCACGGAAACCGTATCACCCACGGTCACCAGACCGGATGTGTAGACATCAACAATCGACACATCAGCAATCCGTGTCAGCGGCCCGATCGGGGCGACATAGATCGCGGTCCGCACATCCGCCGCTGCTCGGGTTGCCTGAACCGGTGATTCGCCGCCAGTGTTTTCTCCGTCAGAAAGCAACAGCATTCCTGCCACCTGCTGGCCAGCCGCTTCTGCGAGGACGTGACTCAGGGCATCGCCCAGATGCGAGCCATTGCCAGGCTCGGTTGTCTGTTCGCCAAGCGGCGTGCCGGTGTTTTCGTCGTACGCTATCGGATTAGCGTCACGTGAAAACGAGTAGAAACGAACGTCATAATCTTTACTCAATGGCTTCAGAAAAGTATCAACCGAATGGCGTATCGCAGCATCGGCAAGGTCGGCGCGACTGATCTGATTCAGTTCCGTACGAACTTCCGCCGGAATCTGCTTGTCCTTCAGTTCATGGCCAGCCACAGCAGCCATCTCGAAAAGCTCTTCGTCCGATGCAAACGGTCCGGCTGGCAGCTGCATGCTTTGGGAATGATCGAGCAACACCGCCATGATCGGTCGCTTCGTGATCTGGTGATCGATCTTCAGATACGGCCCGGCCAGCATGCAGATCAACACAAACAAAACCACGATGCGGGTGACAGTCAGGGTGATACGGAATTTCTGCGGGAGTGTCCCAAGGTTGTCTCGCTGCCGCCGAAAAATAAACCAGCCAATCGGAATCAGCAGCAACAGTCCGACCCACAACAACACCGGACGCTGGAAGGCCAGTTCGGCCTTGTCCAGATGTTCCAGTACGTCGTCGCCGACACCGATTGATTTGAGAAAAACTTCTACCATTGATTAAACTCGAAATCCGAATGTCGAAATCCGAAACAAATACGACTCAAAAATTCGAAATCCGAATGTCGAAATCC
>JANOUN010000329.1:0-1948 GCA_031416875.1 Planctomycetota bacterium
CGACAAAGCCTACGATCAGATGCTGCTCGAGATGCTCGCGGCGGATGAACTGTATCCAAATGACCCGGATCGGCTGCGCGCCTCGGGATTTCTGGCGCGGCAGTATTTCAAGTTCAACCGCACAAGCTGGATGGATGAGACTGTTCAGCACACGTCCAAGGCTTTTCTGGGTATGACCTTCAACTGTGCAAAGTGCCACGACCACAAATACGATCCCATTTCGCATGTGGACTATTATCAGATGCGTGCCTTCTTTGAACCGTATCAGGTTCGCACCGATCTGGTAGCCGCTGAACTGGATTTCGAAAAAGACGGAATCCCGCGTGCCTTTGACTGCAATCTCGATACGCCGACATACCTGCACATTCGCGGCGATGACCGCAATCCGGACACAGCGCACGTCATGCACCCGGCGATTCCAGAATTTCTGGCGTGCGGTGAGTTCTCGATCGAGCCTGTGGTGTTGCCCGCAGAAGCCTGGAATCCCGGTTTGCGGCAAGGTGTCATTGACGCGCACCTGAAGGCCGCAGAGCGTCAGATTGAAATTGCCCGCAAGACGCTGATGACTGCAAAAGAAAAACTTGCAGCATCGCAGGCATCCGCGAAAACTGCGACCTCATTGCCGGAGTCTGTGAATCTTGTTGAGCCCCCCGCTGGAAAAAGTGCTGACAAGTTATTGCCGGTGGATCAGGCGACTCTGGTTGTGAAGATCGCGGAGTCCGCACTGGAAAAGCAGGAGGCCGCACCGGCGTCAATCCGGGCACGTTCCGCGGCAGATCGTGCGATGGCCGAGAACCCAGACACTCCGGAATCTCACAGCCTTGTCGCAGCTGCTGTGAAAGCCGAACGGATGGTGAACGCAGCGGCCGCGGCGGAAAACGTGTTCAGTACCGAACTCAATCTCCTGCAGGCGACTGACGAGAAACGTACCGAAGCAGAAACGAAACTCGCAGACGCACGGAAATCCCTGGAAGCAGCCCGCGCGGCCATCGACATGCCGGGAAATTCGTACGCATCACTCAAGGGGGCGCTGAAGACGCTGGAAAACAACCTTGAGACAGAAGAGTCTCGAAGCAAGCCATTCCCAAAAACCAGCACAGGACGTCGAACGGCATTGGCACAGTGGATGACACATCGCGACAATCCGCTCACGGCGCGTGTGGCGGTGAATCACATCTGGGCCAGACATTTCGGCACGCCTCTCGCCCCCACGGTGTTTGACTTCGGCCGCAAAGGAATTCCGCCAACGCATCCGGAACTGCTCGACTGGCTCGCCGTGGAATTCATCGAAAGCGGCTGGAGCATGAAACACCTTCATCATCTGATCGTGACCTCCCACACCTACCGCATGACATCCACTCAGTCCGGAGCGGCGGAGGTGAATCAAAAAACAGACGGCGACAATCGCTGGTACTGGCGGACCAATCCCATTCGTATGGAAGCGCAGCTGGTGCGCGACAGTTTGCTGCATCTCGCGGGTGAGCTGGATCTGACGCTCGGCGGTCCTTCGATACCGGTGAACGACGACAAGTCGCGGCGGCGGAGTCTGTACTATGTGCATTCGCACAATGAGCATCAAAAATTCCTGTCGATGTTTGACGATGCCAGCGTGCTGGAGTGTTATCGCCGCGCAGACAGTATCGTGCCTCAACAGGCGCTGGCGCTGGAAAACAGTGAACTGGCCAGCGAGCTGGCGTCGAAGATCGCGAAGCGGGTTTCAGATTTGCCCTCGACCGACACTGATGATGCGTTTGTTAGAGCCGCATTTCAGACAGTTCTTTCCGTAGACGCGAATGAACAGGAAGTCACCGCCTCAGTCGAGGCGATGCAGGAATTTCGGAACCTGACCGCCGCACCCGAATCAGATGACGCGGTGTCAAAGTCCCGGACAATGCTGATTCACGCGCTCATCAATCACAATGATTTCGTGACCATTCGTTAATCGGAG
>JANOUN010000330.1:0-6429 GCA_031416875.1 Planctomycetota bacterium
CCTCAATCCATCAGTGACAGAGCACAAGTCGCTGACTTGTTTCGACGATGAGCGTTCTCTGGCCAACTCTCGGGCATGAAAGTTCCGGCTCCAGAAATGGGCGGTTGGCACGCGTAGCGTGCCGGCCGCCCTATCGATTGATGCCGACGTAGAAGCTGAAGATGCGTTCGTCGTCTTCGTCTTCTGCAACAACGGGGAATGCAAAGTCAAACGCGAGCGGCACGGGACCCATGGCAGGGATGACAACGCGAAACCCGAAACCGACACTGGCTCGGAACTTGTCGAGTGAAACACTTTCATCCACAGTACCGAAGTCCGAAAACGCGACAACGTTGATCATGTCGTCTGCGGTGACGGGCAATCGATACTCAACCGTGCCGAGGGCCTGAAAGGTACCGCCGGTCGTGAACCCGCTCTCTCGTGGTGTCACACCGCGGAAGGCAAATCCGCGAAACGACTGGAATCCACCTGCGAAGTATCGTTCAAAGGTGGGCGTGTCATTGCCGCTGACGCCCAGATTCCCCGCCAATGTCAGGACATGCCGTCCGGTCCCGTCAGGTCGATTGTGCATCGTGAAGTATTGCCGCGCATCCACTTCCACCTTAGGAAATGTGAATTCGCCGAACGCCTGTTCATACCCGCCGTCAACGTAATGACCTTCTGTCGGCATCATGGAAGAATCTCGCGTGTCATGCGTCACTGAAGCACGCACAGTGGACAGGAAATTGCTTCCAATAAAAGGCAATACGCTTGCGGGCGTCGGAATCTGCGGATTACGCATCTCGACGTCTTCAAGACGTAAAGCCAGTGAGCCCGACCATTCCGGGGTAAACTGTTTCCCAAGCGAAACGCGACCGCCGTATCGATCTTCGGTCCAGTCCGGGTAGTAGCGATTGAAGTAAAAACCGCTGACGCCCAGGCTGTAATCGGTGTACAGAAAATAAGGATCGGTCCAGCTCGCGGCATAACGGCTGACCTGATTTCCAGGCGCAGCTTCCAGACGAAAACGCTGCCCGCCACCACGCCAGGCACGGCCTTCGAGGATATCTGAAAAGCTGGTTGGCGGCCGCAGGATATCGAAGTTTGATTCGTCCCACACGAAGGACCCCACCAGACCGGAGTTGCTGTTCACCCCGGCACCAAACATCAGTCGTCCCGTGCGACCTTCAGACGCGTTGACGTTAATGTCCAGCCAGCCGGGCTGCACTTCGCGGAACTGCCCCTGATACGGGCTTCCGTCAAGAATTGCGTCTGTTCGCTTTGGAACCGCATCCGGACTCTGCGCACGCACGATTGGTTCTTCAGCATTGATATTCTGCGATGTCTCAAATGCCACAGGTTCAATTGAAAAGAATCGTGAAGGTGTGACGGTCCGAAATCCCATCAGGTCCGACTCAAAGACCGGATGGGCAACGTTGTGATCAAGATCAGCAGGTGGCATGGCCACTGGTTCAACTTCACGTTGAAACCGCGGGCGAGCGGGTTTCATCTGTCGTTTTTCCACGTCACCAGCGCGAATGCCAATCGCGGTGCGTGCGTCGTGGGCCGGCGGCGGAACAGGGTTCCGGCGTTGCCCGGCGTCAGGAATTGCCTGCGCGCCTGTGTTACCAGCATGTGCCGTGTCTGTTTCGTCGCGGCGAGTCAACCAATGATAGTCTTCATCGGCACTCTCCAACGCAGATCGCTGAGCCGCGATTGAGAATTCCTGAGTCCAGCCATCCGGACCGGATGGCGGTCCCTGAGCGCGATACGTTCGCGAATCGGCCGAGAATCCGGACTCCCCAGGCTCGACAGGTTCGAATTGAAACCCGATGCCCGGTTCAAACAACTGGCTTCCGTTAAGTCGCGAACGTCCGCGATTGATAATCCAGGGATCAGCCAGATCACCTGGTTGAATCTGTAGTCGGTCCAGAGCGACAGTTTGCTTGGTATGGGGATGATCGCCGTCGTATGTGATGTTGATGTCGCGCACATAGCGCGGACGGTCTTCGTCAATTTCAAAGACCAAATCAACAATTCCAGGCTCCTCGATAAAATGCGGTACAGGGGTGACGGTAGCAAAGAAATGCCCCTTCTTACCATAATAACCCAGCATGCGGCGCACATCTTTTGCCAGAGGATACGCGCTGTAAAAGTCGCCATTATGCAGTTTCGATTCGTTCTTCAGGCGATTCGTCGCGATGGTGGCATTTCCTTCATACCGAATCTCACGAACCTTGTAGCGACGTCCTTCAGTCACCGCAAAGTGCAGATTGACGTCTGAGCGATCCTTTGAAAACAAAGGTTTGCCTGTCACTTCCACGTCAAAAAAACCAACACTGCGGTAGTACTGTTTCAGAGCCTCGATATCGGCCGGAATCGTTTCAGGATTATAGATCCCGCCAAAAATCAAAAATGCTTCTTTGCTGATCAGGTTCTTGCGCAGATCCCCGTTCGACCAGAAACTGTTGCCTTCAAATGTTCGATCTTTCACCTGGACCTTCGGACCTTCCGCGATCTGGAAGACGACTTCGCGATCACCAGAGTTGCCACCTTTGAGCAGCTTGACTGTGGCAAAGTAATAGCCTTTGTCCTTGTATTCACGTTCAATACGATGGACGGCCTCGTTATTTGCGCGGGCATCAAACGGACTGCCGGCCTTCAATCCGGTCCATGCCTTAAGATGCTTGAGCTTGACCTTCTTGTTGCCGCGGAATTCCACGCGCTGCACAATTGGCTTTTCGTGAACCGTATAAACCAGGATCAACCCATCTGGCGTATCGTCGATTCGTTCTTTGACGTTGAAAAACCAGCGAGTCGACATCAGTGATCGAATGTCTTCGCGAATCAATCGTTCAGAAATTGGTCGCTGCGGCTGAGCCTGAATTTTCTGCAGGATTACGGATTCAGGAATTGTCTGATTGCCTTCGATGCGAATATCGGCAACCGTCACTTCACCTTCCTGCTGCGCCATCATGAGCCCGGGCCGTGAGGTCAACACGGCGGCGATCGCAGCAATCGAGAGAACGCACGAACCCAGCCACACGCGTGCGAGGCGTCGGATTCGCTGAATCTGAGCGTGCGAACTTGGCATGTTCGGGCCTATGAATTGGGATGAAACTGAGTGATTTCAGTCATACCCAGGAGGGAAATTCGGCAGAATCGACCGGAATCGGCGGATGGACTTGAGACAGGAAAAGAGAGGAGAAGCCGTAGCATTGCAGAATTGTGCGTTTTGACTCAAGCTGAATGTTCGAAAGAAAATTGACGAAGCCGTCGCATGCGGCTGGGCCGTCAAGAATCCCGTTACGCGGCGACGGAGGCAGAGTCGCTGACAAACGGAAGCGTAGTCTGGCCCATGGAATGATGCACAAAGACATCGCGGGAAGGAAATGGAATCGTGAATCCCCGTTCGTCAAAACCCAGCTTGATCCGTTCGATCAGATGGAATTTCACCGCGTGAAAGTTGCTGTTCAGAACCCACGGACGGACGACGAAATTCACGCTGCTGTCTCCCAGTTCCGACACCGCAACCACTGGCGCTGGTTCGGACAGGATTCTCTCGTCTGACTGGACGACCTCTTCGAGAAAGTGTCGCACAGCGCGCAGATCGTCGTGGTAGCTGGTGCCAATCACCAGGTCGATTCGACGTTGTGGTTCCGCAGAAAGGTTGCGAATCGTCGTTCCGGTCAGGGTTAAGTTCGGGACAATGATCCGTACATTGTCGGGTGTCCTGAGATTTGTGTTGAAGATCTGGATTTCGACAACGATGCCTGAAACGCCAGCCACATCGATCATATCCCCCACTCGAAATGGCTTAAAGAACACCAATAGCGCTCCGGAAGCGAAATTGCCGAGCGTTCCCTGCAACGCCATAGCGACAGCAAATCCTGCAGCCGCCAGTACCGCCGTTAACGACGACGTATCCACACCAAGGCAACTCAACGCAGCAATACAAACGACGCACAGCATCAAAACGTATGCGACGTTTCCGACAAACCCCATCAGCGTCTGATCGATTCTCGCTTTCTTTGAAGCGCGAACCAGCATCGCCGATGCCATGCGTGCGACCATGCGTCCGACGACAAAGACAAGGATTGCCGAAATTACTTTCCCGCCGTGCTTCAGAGCCAGACCCTGAAGCAGGTTCATGTCGAGCCAAGGGCGGAGTTTTAACCAGAGCCCCGGCAGAAACTCGACTGATTCCGCTGGCAGATCAGCCCCCGGTGTCAGTTCCGCCTGAGCGATCAGAAATGGACTAATGAAATCAGACAACGTTCCAGAAAGAACGGCAATATGTTCAGTCAGATTTACGACATCGAAAGGCTGAGTCATCCGTGACACCGTTTAACCGCGTGCCCATCGGGCCGCGCTTCTGTGATATTTACGACATCGAAAGGCTGAGTCATCCATGACACCCCAGGAAAATGAATGGCATTCATCGCCCCCCAATGTAATCCATATCCGCACTTTTGGTAAACGGGAGTGTTTTGGTCAGGAATAGGGCAAGAATTCCTGGTGGTCTGGGCGGGATGTGTGCAGAGCGTTAAAAAAATGATTCTTCGCGTGTCAAATGCCGATGCAGAAGAAGCCGCAGGATCAGCGTTCACGGAAGAATTGCGCCGATCAAGCAGTTGAGACCGAAATGTCTCAGTTCTTGCCGGAATACACACTCTCGAAAGACGACGGGGTTCAGCCATGGAACGGCTCAAATCCGCATATCTGCTGGCGATTCTTGCGCTGGCAGCGGTGCCCTCAGTTGGCCAACAGACCGCGCCGCACGCCCCTAATGCTGGTGCCGTCGCCGTAGTTGGTGATATTGAGCACTGCAATACTTATCCGGTGCCGACGGATACCGCACTGACCGTCCGGCAGGCGGTGATCAATGCCGGGCTGCTTTCCGAGTCTGTCAATGTGACGGTCATTCGGTCTGCTCATGACCGTGCTCAATGGACGCAGTTAGTATCCGCAAACTCCGCCGACAACGGCGAACCCGTCGAAAATGGCGACATCCTGGTTGTTCAGTCAATGTCACCGTTAACGGATGCCGTCAGGAAAAACGCCGCACTGCGAACGGATTCCGGCGTCGTTGTG
The DNA here is from genome assembly GCA_031416875.1 of Planctomycetota bacterium. Classification (GTDB taxonomy): domain Bacteria; phylum Planctomycetota; class Planctomycetia; order Planctomycetales; family Planctomycetaceae; genus SXXK01. The sequence continues at coordinate 5,074 of JANOUN010000330.1, forward strand.
ATTGGGCTGGAACAGGACGGGATTGTTATTGGCGATGTGTTGAAGGCAACGGATTACGTGCCGCAGAATGACGGGCAACTCAAGGTTATTTGCCGGTTTCCTGGAAAAACGCCGATCGCAAAAGCAGAACTGTATCATCCGGTTGCACACGGCGATGTCATTTCAGTTTCACGCAGCAATCGCAGAGTGCTCAAGGGTTTCGGCAGCATGGCACCCGCTGTTTCAGAATGGAAGAACAGCGGTGCAACAGCGGCGCGAGATCCGTTTATCCCGATTGCTGTGCCAGCCAACTCCAACTCGTTCACCAGCAGCGAGCTGACGTCTGGTTCAATTCAGGGGCAGGGGCCATTATCACAAGACCCTTCAATGTTCCTGGCGATCCCGAATGCCGACTTGTCTGAAGCGGACGTTGCTGAAGATTTGAAGAATGCAGAGCCTCCCACGACTCTGGTCCCGACACTCCCGATCAGCCAGTCTGAAGATATAGCCGATGTTGGCATGACAGACGACAGGATGAGTTTCGCGTCCGCATCCACGACGGTTGCTCCCAATGCACCCCTGGAAGCGCAATTAGGACCCGTCGCAAGTTCCACAGCGAGCGCATTCAATCCGTGGAATCTGGTCTTCATTGGCGGACTGCTGCTCGCAGGGACATTGATTCTGGCAGGGACTTTGAAACCAGAACCAGACGATAATTCGAAATTCAGCACCGCGGCATCCGTGACACCGATTTCCAATGCGACACGCTGTAGCCCAACGGCAGCGCCGCCGACAAAGTTCAGCGAATTGCGTCAGCAGCTGGGCATCGGCACGCCCATTCTGCATCCTGCAGCGAAAACGACGGCGATCGAACCAGCGATTCAAATGGCTGTTCCAGTGCAAACCTCAAAGCCCCTGATTGCCGAGCACGAATGGTTCAGCGGCGACTGCCATGGGCCAGTGGTCTCAAGTACTCGTGAGTCGCAAGTCGAGTCATCAATTGCCGATCAAGCGCCGGCATCACTCCGGGCCGACACTCTTGATGCCGCGATTGAATCACACACGAACATAATTGCAGCTGAGCCACCCGTTCAGGAGACAACATCGCCTGCTGTGACAACCGCCGAGCACCCGGCTGTGATTTCCGGATCCGTAAGGTCCGGGAAAAAGCACCAGGAGACAATGTTCGAAGTGAAAGCAGTGAACACTGTTGAAGAGGATGAGCAGAGTTTTTCGGATCTTGAAGATCTGCTGCAAAATCGACTACCGATTGATCTCTGCGAAACGCAGCTTCCGCTTCGAGTTGGGCTGTTCGGAAAACCGGCAGGACCCAGACGCCTGCGGATTGATGCCGCCCATTCGGCAGTTCCTGCTCCG
>JANOUN010000331.1:0-5473 GCA_031416875.1 Planctomycetota bacterium
CACCTGCCCCCGGCCGGGGATTCAGGAGATCTGCCTTCCCTGGAATGGCGGATGCCGTCACGGACAGTCGCCCGAACTCATCGACTTCCGTCGAGGCCGAAAGTCGCGCGAGCGACGTTGTCAGCTCTTTCTCAGGGTCGGTTTCAACGGCGAACGAAATCAGCAACGGATTCTGCGCTGCGGCCTGCCCCCGGATGACATGACGGATATCCACTTCTGGAATCCCCATGTCCAGCGACCAGCCTCCTGCGGGATTTGCCAGTTCAAACAAATACTGACCACGCTGCACTGGCCGTCCCTTCAGGTACTCCCGCAGCCGATCGCCATAGACCTGACCAGACATCGTTGCATTCATCGTCAGTCGCGAGATCCTGCGATTCAAAATGACCGATTGCGATTCAAAGGCCATCAAACGCTCTTTAAGTTCGGCCTGTTCAACGGACAGCATGCCGGACTGAGTCAGACTGCGATCCCCGCGAAGTGACTCCAGCGCGGCAAGTCGCGCTTGTGTTGATGCAACTTCGCCTTCAACTGACTCAAGCTGAATCTCGAGGTCTTCGTTACGAAGTGTACAAAGCAGATCCTTTTCAGCGACTGACGATCCATCCTCAACGAAGACATCTGTGATCACACCATCCTCAGGCGCGAATACAAATACGCGTTCAGATGGCACGAGTTTGCCCATGACTTCGATCCGCAGGTCCAGTTTCACCATCATCAGTCCGCCAACTGCAACGGCGATCAGACCACCGGCAACCAGCATTCGGCGACGGCGGATCGCCTGCGGCAATCTTCGAAACGCAGACATGATTCCGGCGCTGGAGTATTCATTGCAGTTTTGAATTGCCAGAGCGGCGTGACTGCAGATCTCGTTCAGAGCTGACTCAGACCTTTCTGCAGCGCCGGCTGTCGGCCCTTCAAAGACCGCAGCCCATTCTGCATCTTCCCATCGACCGGAGACCGAGAGCGGTCGAACGCGGTAGTCGTCGCTGGCATTCGTCGTCGAATCCGCGGGAACGATCCGACCCGGAGTGGGTTCATGGTTCGCACGGGCTGCGTCCTGAATGGCGGCGTGACTCGCAGCTTTGACAATCCCACACAGCCGACGACTGGCGTCTGAACGAGGATCGGGATGATTGACAGCTGTGGCCGTTACCAACTCCCAACTCGTGGCCGATTTTTTGCGAGCCACGGAAATTCGGTGGCAGTTCAGGAATTCAGCTGTATCACTTGCCAGACACGTCGCCACACGAATTGGATCGAGATCCGCGTGCAGCAGTGCCAGAATCTGAACCAATTCCCTTGTGCGTCTGGAGTCTTCCAGCAGGACGGACACCGCACTGCGGCGATGCAGGTCCGCGAGTACATCGACGAGTTCGATTAACTGCTGCGGATCAAACAATGCATCCGGAAGGGCCAGATCGAGCACCAGCTGAACACCTTCTGCGACTTCGGATGACGTCACCCAACTCGCCATCGCCTCGTCGTCTGAAGATTCTGCGCCGGCAGAGACGCGATTCACCTGTCCGAGCACCGCGTGCAGAACGTGCTCTCGAACTCCATCGCCCTGTCCGCGTTTCCAGAGCAGGCGTGGCTCGGAATTTGCCACAACTTCCCACACGTGAACAGACCGCGCCGACATCGCGTCAAACACTTCGTCGAGCAGACAAGAGACAAGACTTGCCTTGCCACCTCCGCGCAATCGCCTTTGTTCCGCTGCATTGAGTAATGATGTCGTATCGAGCGGACCCGTCAGATGTGAACGATGTTGCACCGAATTCTCCGTGCGGATGGAGTCGATCGTGGTCGCTGTCAGAACGCTTCTGCATGGTAACATGAAATCGAAAACTACACGCAGCCCTCCAGGCTCGACATGCCGTTTCTACCGGAAAATGCATGAGCAAATCAGGTTTCGATCGGCAGATCATGCCGGAGCAATGCCGCAAAATATCGCTATTCAGGGCCTGCAGCGATATCCCTCCGTACAATCGGCCGGGACTCGCATATTTGTTGATATCCCTCAGATCAGTAACCGATCAATGGATAAGCTGGGGGATGACCTGCGCATTCCGTACGGTCCAGTACGAAGAACAAACAGATGGACCTGGACATTTTCATTGTTGGTGGATGGATCTACGAACATGTTGCAAACTGCCTGCAGAAGCCTCGGGATCGATTCGTTTCGCCGTTGTACTCCGCGTATTCGCCGAAGTGCGGTCATGTTTGTTCTGGCGTTGTCGGTGTCGTCCGTCGGTTGTGTGACACGCCCGCAGACTTGGCAGAAGACAGTTGGAAATGACACAACTGAAGTCGATCGCGTGACTCTTGAGATGGATAACCCTGCGCCGCCCATATTCCATGAAGCCAGTCATACGGCACCACCGGTCACTGCGGACGTGATTGATGCCAACGAAATCTCATACGTGGATCGCAATCTGGACGAAGTTCTGCGCGATGCTCTGCAACATGCATCTGTCATGCGGGATATCGGCGGTGTCATCCTTCGGGCACCGGACGCCATGCGGACCACGTTGTCCACTCAGATTCAGGAAGCGGATCCGCGCTTCGGGATGGAATCTGCGCTGAGTGCCTTTGATGCTCAACTGGCAGCGACCGCGAATTTCAACAACAACAACAGGATCTATAACAACAACTTTTTTTCCGGCGGTGCGACGTTCTTCAAACAGGATTTAAACGATTATCAACTGGAACTGTCAAAACGCACCGCCACTGGCTCCCTGCTGGCATTCCGAGGCGTGAACAATTTCGACTCGAACAATGCTCCGGGGAACACGTTTTACAGTGCCTGGGATTCATGGGTTGAAGGCGAACTTCGCCAACCGCTGCTCCAGGGGGCCGGGACCGAATTTAACCGAATCGCCGGCCCAGGGGCGACGCCCGGTGTTTACAACGGCGTGCTGATTGCCAAAGCCAACGCTGACATCAATCAACATGACTTCACGATTGCGCTGACCGACTTTGTCAGCAATGTGGAAAATGCCTATTGGGATCTGTACCTGTCCTATCGAGAACTCGACGCTCGCAAGAAAGCGATGGAACAGTCACTTGTTATCTGGAAAGAAGCAGAGTCCAACAAGAACGGGATCGGGGTGGATGCGGCCGCAGAGGCGCTCGCTCGGCAACAGTATTATCAGCTGAAAGCAGAAGCGGACGAAGCGCTGTCTGGTCGAATTCTACCTGGCACGCAGGTGCGAAATGGCGCGACCGGCGGGACTCTTCAGGGCGGTAGTGGTGTGCTGGCGGCAGAACGTCGATTGCGACTGCTCACCGGACTTCCGGCATCCGATGGTTCGCTGATCCGTCCTGCTGACGAACCACCGATGGCCAGCGTCTACTTTGACTGGGACAGCAGTATGCACGAGGCGATGACGCTGCGACCTGAAATTCAGAAACAGAATATCGTCGTCAAGAAACGCGAATTAGAGCTGCTGGCTGCCAGAAATTTTGTCAATCCACGACTGGACGCGGTCGGTCGATATCGATTCCGCGGATTTGGAGACGATTTGATCGGCAGCGGGAACCAGGGCGGAACTGCTCCCGCATCGTCCCTTGGTAATCTCGTGAACGGCGATACGCAGGAATGGATGATGGGAGTCGAATTCACCGTTCCCATCGGATATCGCAAAGCGCATGCCGCTGTGGATCATGCAGAACTCATGCTCGCCCGCGAACGTATGATCATGAAGGAGCAGCAGCGTGAAATTGTAAGCAATCTGAGCGGTGCCACAGCCGATGCCGTTCGTGCCTTCCAGGGTCTGCAAAACAACCTGAACCAGTATCTGGCAGCGGACGAATACTTCAAAGCCCTGGTCAATCAAAAACAAAACGAAATCGAAGTTGCTTCAGACCGACTGCTGGATGCTCAACGCCGACTGGTCAATGCCGAGATTCAGTTCTTTCGATCGCGCGCCGAGTACGCTGTGGCTCTGAAGAACGTCAACTACGAAAAAGGTGCACTGCTGGTGTATAAGGACCTGCGGTTGGCGGGAGACCTGATGACAAGTCCTTCCTCGTCGGCCAACGAAGAAGCTCTTATGAGTGACGACCCCGTCACGTTACCGCCAATTCAGGAACTCGACGCGGCACCGGCTGTGGACGACGAAGCGACACTGGAAGAGATGGAAGAAAACAAAACTGCCCCGAATGCTCCAGAACCGGGGGCGAGTCAACCACTCACGCCTTGAGAGCCGACGGACGCAGAACCGGATGCCGCTGACATCGGAAACCTGTCTCCGATCCCGTAATGCCTGTGCGTGCAATTCGCCGCCTTGACCGGATCCATGGCGATCGACGACCGTGAGCGATGCAATAAAAAAGCACGACCACCCCGTCGGATTTTCCGGCCCTGAGGCCGTTCGACGGGACGTTCGTGCTTCGACAACGCCGAATGAAATCGTCGTTTTCAGCTGCGACCTTCGGCCGGATTGTATTTGGCCGGAACCTGACCTGTCTTGTCGCCGGTCTTTGGGTCGACCACAATGTAGGTCCATTCAGCAGACGTGAAACCCATGGTGATCTGCTCCGACGGCAGCGGGCTGCCGGAAGAGTTGCCATGGAAGGAATAGCTGCTGACAATCACATCTTTCAGCTTGTACGTCAGGTAAGGTTCCTGCTTGTTCTTGACCGTTGTGCAAAAGTGGATCTCGACTTCTTTGAAGAAGGTCCCGTTCGCGCAGGCTTCCTGAAGTTTGGTGGAAGATTTGTCCAGCTGTCGTGAGACGACAATATCGCCGAGCGTAGTTTCACCCTTCGTTCTCTGCTGATCCTTCGCACCGGACGGAATAGACCGATACATTGGTGCACTCATGGATTCAATAATGATCCAGTCCTTGTGATCCGTGTCAGTCGCTTCGCCTTTGATGTCTCCCAGTTTCATGTATGCGGGCATGTCAACTCTCCTGTGAACTTAAACCATTTCGATAGGGGAAGCGGCCAGCAACTGGCTGACCAGAATTAACTTCTCCTTATTTCTTGACCGGTCACTTCCCCCGGCCTGTGCCACTATCATCAGCAGCCTGCGAAATTCGTTGCGTGCTTTTTGAAGAATTCCTTCCAATTCCAGATGAGACTGACAACGCAGGTTTTCAGGGGAGTTAAATTGCATTAACCGGCGCTTTTGTCAGTCGAGCTGCATGGAACTGAGTCTCGCGGTCGAAAACGCAGGATTCTTTCACGAATCTGCCGCAGTTGTCTGTCGCTTCGGCGGAGAAACTCCAGCCATCAACAGCTTCTCGCGGCTCACTTTGGAACCAGAATAGACAAACCACTCCCGTGTCGATTCGCCAGGGTGAATGACGAATCCCAGAAACGGACTCAACAACTTCTCGCAGAGATATCTCGAGCCTCGGGTCAGAGTGAATTCAAGAACACTGGGACGAACAAACCAGCCACCGAGAAACTTGACGCTGGTAAGGCACCTCGCGATATCTCCATCGGGAATTGCCACAATGCC
>JANOUN010000332.1:0-2040 GCA_031416875.1 Planctomycetota bacterium
CCGGATGGGGCCGAGCCGGATGACGACGGTTTTTGGTGTAGTTCCCAAACCTGCAGTCCACCGGCGTGAAGCCGGATGGGGCCGAGCCGGATGACGACGGTTTTTGGTGTAGTTCCCAAACCTGCAGTCCACCGGCGTGAAGCCGGATGGGGCCGAGCGGGTGATCCTGTCAATCATCGTCATCGCATTGATTGATGGCCATGCGGTTGCTTAACCGCGTGCTCTGCGGGCCGCGCGAGCAGTGTCCCGCTGGAGGGGTTCCCACGCGCGGGGCGTTGCCCACGCGGTTAAACGAATGTGCCATCCTCAACCGCGCGAGGTATATTGCGAGCCACGAAGGGGCACAGAATTCACAAAAACGAATCGCAGAAAAACCGCGACGAGTGGTCGCCGCAAAAGAACGCAGGGATCGCAAAGAAAAAGACTGACGCTGCGTCAGTCCGGATAAACAGCTCGCACCGGGAGGGTGTTGCCGCTTTGAGTCGGAATTGGCTGCACGGAGTCCGGTTGAGTCCGAAGACCGCTGACCTGCTGAATGCCTGTATTTGGTGGCTGCACTCCGACAGTCACCCCCCGCATCTCCGGGAAGGACTTAATCGTCGTCTCGATTTGCTTTTCCTGGATCACCTGCTGATTGTCCGATGTCGTCAACTGCATCTTCATGAATCGCGACAAATTCATTTCCAGTGGTAACCCCGTCGCCCGGTCCACAAGGCAGCGGCCGATACTTTGCCCACCGAGGATTCTCAAGCGTCCGACGTCTGAGGGTGCCCCCGCTTCTCCTGAAGCAACTCGTCCCGTAATCTCGATCTCAGCGGAAACATCATCCAATGAGACCAGACGGTACACAGAGGTCAGATGAATGGGCACGGGTTGCATCAGACGACGTTCTCGTGTCCATTGATCGCCAGGCATGACGCGCGTGGCCGCGGCTTCATCGACGGTGTTGTCGTAAGGCAACAGGCCGATGGTGTCGTCCACAAAGTTGGCCACACCATCGTCGCCAAAGCGATTGCTGATTTCTGACAACAAGGTCTCGCGACGCTCAAGCGGCACGTTCGCGACGCAGCGTTCAAGAAAATCCTGATACCCGACAACTTCGCGAATGCTGTTGTTACGTCCCAGCCAGAACGCAAATCCGTTGTTGACCATGCCGGCATACGGGATTGCATCCCACGGAACGGCACCGCGATGCGTGTCGGAGTCGTACGATAGCTGCTGGCCGTTGACATCGTGCTGATAGGCCACGCGGGAATACTGAACGCCCAGAAGTATGGCATCGGACTTCACTTCTTCGACCGTGATGATTAGCGTTAACTCCAGTTTCGTACGTGCCATCGCGGGGACGACGTCGGATTTCTGCACAAGTGTCTGCTCGACCGTCTTGTATAGCGGAAAACGATCACCCTGCTTCAGGCGCAGTTCCAGTTTTTCACCGGCAGGTACCGTGCTGTTCCTGTTCGATGGCGATCGCTTTGAAGAATCGCTCACAGTCCGCACGGCTGCAGAATCCGATTCTGCAACCTCGTGTGCGGCAGAGCTTTCGCGAGGAACCGGTGAAGAATCCTGTGATTCCTCTTCCGGTCCCAGCAATTCACTCATCAGATCGCCATCCACATCCGTGCTGTCGGAATCCGCACCACCACAGCCGATGGACGCTGACAAGGCAAATACGCTGAGAAGAACACCACACTTTGAAAACTGCATCGATTCTGCTCCCGTCCCTGGGATCTGACAGCCCGCGACCGGACTTGAACGCCAATGAATTTAGCAGGAAGTGATCGTCAGCGTAAAGATCCAAGTTCCTGGTTCGACTGCCCGAGACTCGCTTGTAGTCCCGGCTTCAGCCGGAAAATGGGCCGAACGTTGATGGCCAGTGCTCTGTCACTGATGGATTGAGGGGTGGCCGGGGTTGGAGGGCGCTAGCGGTCTGTTGATTTAGTGGTTTTTGCGGCTCATGGTCATACCAACCCGAAGCGCCAGCGAGGAATTCAGCGTTTCTGCCTCGCTGGCGCTTCGGGTTGGTATTAAATCAACAGC
>JANOUN010000333.1:0-2928 GCA_031416875.1 Planctomycetota bacterium
CTCAGCTGGACGCCTCGACAAAATTCAGGCTGGATACGAATGAATTCGGTCCGATCAACAGCGGACAGCTACTGGGCGATGTCCGCATCACCGGCCCCGGCGGATTGCGTATCGAAGGTCGAACGTTTTCCGTTTCGGACAATGCATTGAAGGTGACCAGCAGCCAACCGGTCAAGTTCTGGTGGGGCGAGCACAGTGGAATTGCCCAGAGCGGAGCAGAAATTTACCTGTTATCGTCCGGTGAGGTGAAAAAACAGGGCTTGATGTCAATCACGGATGTGCAAAAAATCAGCCTGCTGGGAAGGGTCGAATGTGATCTGTTCTTCCCTGGCGAAGATGGCCGCAGCGAAGCAGTAAAACTCAAGATCAACGCCGCTGGCGGCTTTGAATTTTTCGTGCCGACGCTTCAGGCGACGTTTCGTGGTGTCACCAATCGGAAATTGCTCAGAGACAACCAGGTTCTGGTTGAACGGCCGCCGATCTCCGGCGGGCTGGATCGGCTGTTTTGTTCCACGCTGACTCTGCAGTTTCAACCCGCCGTGCGGGAAGCCAGTGCCGGGAAAAAACATTCCACGAAACTGCAGCTTGCAAGTATTCAGGCCGAAGGTTCCCGGGTGATATTCACGTCGCTGGAACAGAATGTGACGGCCACCATGGGGTGGCTCAAATACCACATTGAAGAACGAGTGATGGAATTGTCCGGTGGCCACACGCCTTCCACCGGTCGTCCGAAGCCCGTTCAGATTTATCAGAAAAGCAGCATGTTGACGGCATCACATGTCGTCGCTGCGCATGATGTGCAGAATCAGATTCACACGATTCAGTGTATAGGCCCGGGGCGGATTGAACCATCCGATCTGCCGTCCGCTGCGGCACCTGCTGAAAATGAAAGCTCGTTTGATGCCGAGTGGACGGAGTCGCTGATCATCCGTCAGTCGCCGGAGCAAAAAGTCACGTTGAAGGGCAAAGCCAGGATTTCGCAGGCGAACACTCATGACGCGGAACAAGGGATGAGTCTGAGCGGTGACTTGATTGAAATGACCGGGACGCGGGCCCCGGATGCGGGAATGCCTGTCAGGGCGTCGAATGATTCTCCACAGAAATCGGGTATGGATCTGAGTCAAGTCAATCCGAAAGAACTGGTGGCGACCGGAAACGTGATGATGACCCATCAGGACGTGACAGGCCACGTCAGTCAAAAACTCACGGTCAGTTTTGTGGACATGGCTGCGGGCGGTGGCGCGGCGGACAGGATCAGGACAGTCAGCCAGTCGATGGGCCGCACCGATTCGTCCACAGACCAGGGAACGACCGAGTTCTTTTGCGATACCGCCAAAGCCAGCATCAGTTTTGCCCGAGATGCTGATCACAAGGCGCGCGGCGAGTGGAATGATGTCTGGCTGTTTGGCAAGGTGAAGATTGAACACACCGGCATCAAAGAGGACAGTGACTTTGCCGCGGAGGGCAATGCACTTTCAGCGAAGTCCGGCTTCTCAGAGGTTGGTGAAATCAGCCTGTTCGGCGATCCGGCTGAGGCTCGTCTGGCGACCCGGCGCATCGAAGGACCGAGGATTGACCTGCGTGAACTCCTGAATGGAGCGACGGGTGTTGAACGCGAAGCTTCAGTCGCTGGCAGTGGCAGTATTCGGTTTATCAACGAGAAGGGACTGGACGGTAAGACTTTGCAGAAGCCGGCACGGGTGGAAGTTTATTGGACTGATTCGATGACGTATTCCGATCGCACTGCGTCATTCATCGGCAACATCCGCGCCGTGATGACGAATAATGTTGATCACAAAGTGGAACTGACATGTGCCAGCATGAAAATCCGCTTCATTCAGGACCTCCAGTTTCAGCCAGGAAATCAGTCGAAAAATGTGCTGCACGCTGCCGACGGATCGGCTGATGCCGGGTATGGCCCGATTGAACGGATTGAATGTAACAGCAAAGTCGTCGTGGACATTGATCAGATGAAAAATGGCGTTGTCGAATCGCGAAATCATGCGGAGTTTTCTGATCTGACAGTCAACATGATCACCGGTGCCTTTGATGCAACGGGTTCCGGTAGTTCAGGAATCATCGAATCCACGCATCCGAATTCGAAAAACACACCACGCGCCACGCCCCGTGCCGTGGCCCGTGCCAATACGCCGGTTTCAACACCGACCGATGCGTTTGTGTTTGTGCAGGCTCGATTTATCGGCAGCATTGAAGGCAACTACAAACAGCGCTTCGTCCAGCTGAAACAGCATGTTCGCGGAGTCTTCGGTCCCGTGCGTCAGATGGGTGATCGGATCGTGCTGGATGGATTGAATGTCAACGAATTGCCGCCGAGTACGGGTTCGATGCGATGTGAAAACCTGTCGTTTTCGCAGATTGAATCCGGGGAAAGCGATGGGGCCGCTCAGTTTTCGATGGTGGCTGAATCGAATGCTTCGGACGGATCCAGCGGAACTCATGCACCCTGTCATCTGGAATCGAACGAGATCTCTGGCGATGCCGACAAGATTACGTACGATTCGTCTAAACAGCAATTCATTCTTCGAGCCGACAAGGGTCGGCAGGCGACTGTGTCGTATCGACGTGCACCCGGAGCTGCACCTGAGACACTGAGCGGGCAGCAGTTTGAATACTACCGTGATCGAAACCAGCTTAAGGCCAGTGAGATTACGGGTGTGCAGACAGCTGGCGATTTGAAATCGCCGGGGAAATAACTGAAATACAGCATGCGGCCATCGCTCAGACTTCAGAGTGTCATCATGATGGCTAGGAGTCTGTCCCGATACACCAAATTTGTGAGCCGCAAGGCGCTAGCGGGGTGTTGATTTAGTGGTTTTTGCGGCTCATGGTCATACCAACCCGAAGCGCCAGCGAGGAATTCAGCGTTTCTGCCTCGCTGGCGCTTCGGGTTGGTATTAAATCAACAGC
>JANOUN010000334.1:0-1680 GCA_031416875.1 Planctomycetota bacterium
CGCATTGTGCAGGGTGAAGGTGTGGAACGTAAGTTCCCTGTCAACTCCCCGAAGATCGCTCACATCGAAGTCAAACGCCACGCCACGTTCGCCGCGCCAAGCTGTTCTATCTGCGTGAACGCACAGGCAAGGCGACGCGCCTGAAGGAACGCAAGGCAAAGCCATGGGAAGTCCAGGTCAGCGATGCAGGCAAATGAGTCGTCTGGAGCCCGACAGCTTCAGAATTCATCTGCTTAATCCTGGCCTCTGATTCACGATAGGCGACAGCCTGAACTTCGGGTTCCTCCGGCTGTCGCCTTTTCGCTGCGCGGTGTGGTATCATTTACCCGGCGTTGAAAAGAAAACATCAGGGACGTGAGCGCCAATGGCATGGAGTGAATGAGCGGAATGGCGCTAGCGGTCTGTTGATTTAGTGGTTTTTGCGGCTCATGGTCATACCAACCCGAAGCGCCAGCGAGGAATTCAGCGTTTCTGCCTCGCTGGCGCTTCGGGTTGGTATTAAATCAACCGCCCGCTAGCCACCGGTAACTGTTCTTGAGAGCACTGAAAAACAGGCGGCTAGCGCCGTGCCGCTCACGGGGAATTGCCTTAAGTCCGCGCCATTGGACGCGGGCGCACACGAGTCAGTCGGAGCACGGGGCATGAAAAACCTGTTTCGTTTACTGCTGGGAGATCGTGGTGAACGGGCGGCGGTCAGGTATTTGAAAAAACAGCGGTTCCGGATCATCGCGAAGCAGTACCGCAACTGTTATGGCGAAGTCGATATTATCGCTCAGGACGGCAAAACGATTGTCTTTGTGGAAGTGAAGACACGAACATCCACCGATGATGGTCAGCCATTTGAAGCGGTCGATCTCCGCAAGCAGGAGAAGATCACCCGCATTGCACTGGCGTGGCTCAAACAGTACGGTCGGCTTGAAGAATCCTCGCGGTTTGACGTCGTCTCCATTCTGTGGCCGGACGAGCGGGGTGAGCCACAGATACAGCATTTTCGAGATGCGTTCGAAGCCACTGGCCGTGGCCAGTTCTACAGCTGATGTTGAAAGTCCGCGTCGATGATGATCTACAAAGTTTGTTCGAAACCTGTCTGGGAAGAGACTCGACAGCTCACGTCGTGGAACGGTTCCTCGCACGACCTGCGCGACGGGTTCATTCATTTCTCGACGGCGTCTCAGCTGGAAGGCACCGTTCGCAAACACTACGCCGGCCAGACGAATCTCATGCTGCTGGCCATCGATGCGGATACTCTCGGCGAAGCACTGAAGTGGGAGCCGTCGCGCGGCGGAGACTTGTTTCCGCACCTGTACGGCCCGCTGCCGATCTCGACCGTCGCGTCGGCTCTGGATCTGGCAATGGTGCCGGACGGCACGATCGACGACTGTTGGCTGCTGCCGGACGAATAGACCTCACGCGGTTGAAATTGACAGTAACCCGAAGCGTCAGCGAGGGCTGGTCAGTTATTGACGATGCGTAACTTGTAGGGTGTGACAAGCAACGCGCAGGCACACCGAATCAATGACATGGTGTGCCTGCGGCAGCGCTTGTCACACCCTACAAATTCACAAACTGGCCAGCCGTGAAACGTCAGCGAGGGCCGGAACTCCCCATTCCTCGCTGACGCTTCGGGTTACTTGACCCAAGTCGAAAATGTTTCATTTTGGGCCGCGTGAAGTATGACAA
>JANOUN010000335.1:0-3515 GCA_031416875.1 Planctomycetota bacterium
CAAGGCCACCAGGGCCTTTGATATCAGGAGCGAAGACGCAGCCGTGCGGGACAGTTACGGCCGCAATGATCTGGGGCAAAGCTGCCTGCTGGCCCGACGTCTGGTTGAAGCCGGTGTTACCTTCGTGGCGGTGCAGGCCGGTGGCGGATGGGACACGCACGGCGACAATTTCAAGCAACTCAAAGACAACCTGCTGCCAAAGTATGATCAGGCTGTGGCGACCCTGGTGCAGGATTTGTATAGTCGGGGAATGCAGGACGATGTGTTGGTGATCTCGCTGGGCGAATTCGGTCGCACGCCGAAAATCAATCCGGGCGCAGGTCGCGATCACTGGCCCGGAGCGATGAGCGTCCTGTATGCCGGTGGCGGACTGAAGATGGGACAAGTCATCGGTTCGACGAACAGCAACGCCGAATTTCCGACAACGAAACCCTATTCTCCAGGCTGCGTACTGTCGACGATGTATCACACACTGGGCATCGATTACCGGCACGCGTTCTTTGATCACGCCCAGCGGCCTCTGCCGATTCTGAACGAAGGCCAACCGATTCAGGAACTGATCGTGGGATAAGCTTCCAGCTTGTCAACCTCCTGTAAGTCGCTATTGTTAAGCTTGCGACTTTAAGTACATCCTCAAGACACATTTCTTGACGACAAGCTGGAAGCTTATCCCACGTTGGAGTCCTGCAAATGGATGGTACATTTCGCAGACGAAAGTTGCCGCATTACGATGTCGATGGAACGCCGATCTTCATTACGGCTTGTCTCGATGGCAGCATTTCCGCTGCAGGACTATCCCGGATTCGTGGCTATCGCGCGGAACTCGAACAAAGGCCGTGCCCAAGAGGACTCAGCAAAGACGAATGGGAACACCAGAAACACAAGTTGCTGTTCAAATTCGTGGACCAACTGCTGGACCACCATAGCCCGGTACGGCACCTTGAAGACGGGAGGCAGGCGCAGATTGTCCAGGATGCTTTCCTGCATTTCGCCGGCGAGCGATATCGGCTACTGGCGTTCGTGGTGATGCCAAGCCATCATCACTGGCTGTTTGTACCGGATGAGACATGGTCAGTGACTGCTGTGAAGGCTGCTCAAACAAAGGGCAGGAAGCAGAAGACGCCACGAGAAATCATTGCGCACAGCATCCAAAGCTACACTGGCACAATGTGCAACCGAATTCGCGGTCGAGAAGGCAACTATTGGCAGCACGAAACCTTCGATCACTGGGCACGCGATGAAGCGGAGATGTTCCGAATCATTGAATATATTGAAAATAATCCCGTCGCTGCCGGACTTGTCCAGCATCCGAAAGACTGGAAGTATTCCTCCGCAAATCTGCGGGCACAATCAGGGCTCGCCAGAGGCGAGCCTCTTCACGTGGGATAAGCTTCCAGCTTGTCATCCTCCCATCTTGTATTTGTATGACAAGCTGGAAGCTTATCCCACGTTTCGGAGTCACCGTGTTTCGTACCATCACTATCTTGCTCTTGATCGCGCAATCGGCCTGCGCGGAGCTGCCGTCGATTCGTTTCGACCGAATTGCCCCGCTGGGAGCAACCGCCGGGACAACGGTTGTAGTGGAAATCGCCGGAGCGGATATTGAAGAGGTTCGCGCACTGTGGTTTGATCACGCAGGACTGTCTGCCGAACCCGTCAGCGACAAAGAGCGATTCTTCAACGTCACGATTGCGGCCGACGTTCCGCAGGGAACTTATGATGTCTGGCTTGTCGGCCGCTGGGGAATCAGCAATCCTCGGTTGTTTGCCGTTTCGCATGGCCTGCAGAACGTCGCAGAGACCGAACCAAATAATGACTCAACGCAGGCACAGACGATCGAAATCAACAGTGCGGTCGGCGGAATGTCGGATGGAAACGGGCAGGACCTGTTTCGGTTTGCCGCGACCGCCGGTCAGCGGATTGTCATTGATTGTCAGGCAGGCCTGCTCGATTCCAACATGGACGCCACGATGTCACTGACGTCGGACAGCAAACTGCTCGCCAGCAGCAGCGACTATCGCGGTCGTGACCCGTTCATCGATTTTCTTGTGCCCCGCGATGGAGAATATCAGATTCTGGTTCACGATCTTTCGTATCGAGGTGGCTTGCCGTACCGGCTGCTCGTCACGGATCGTCCGGTCGTGGAAAACGTTTTTCCTCGCGCGGTTCAGACGGGCAAACGGGCGGAGTTAACAGCGTTCGGACGAAACTTCCCGACGCAAGACATCCCATCGCCGTGGCAGATCAATGACCTGCCCATTCAGCAACATGCATTCACTGTCGATGTGCCGAGCGACGTCCTTCAGATCGGCGGCTATCAATTCTTCGAACACCCCAGCGGACACAGCGTTCTGCCCACGGCAGCAACGTGTACGTTGTCAGGATTTCAGGTGCAGCCGATTCTAGGTATCAACGTCGTCGCATTTCACGCACAAACGCTGCTTGTGACAGATGCTCCGGTCTCGCTGGAGGCTGAACCCAACGATGACTCCCGGAAGCCGCAGCCACTCACGCTTCCGGCAGTTGTCAGCGGTCGCTTCGACCAAGCACGGGATGCCGACTGGTTCGAGCTGGAAGTTGCGGAATCAGGGCAGTACGCATTCGACGTCTACTGTGAACGGATTGACGGCGGTGCCGATCCGTATCTGGTGGTCGTCGATGATCAGGGAAATCGCGTTCAGGAACTGGACGATTTCGGACATCGAATCAACGCCTTCGACGGACATCTGCGTGATCCCGCGGGAATGGTGAACCTGAACGACAAGCGAAAGTACAAAGTGCTGGTTCAGGACCGCTACCAGCGCGGTGGTGGTCGGTATCAATACGTACTGACAATCCGAAAACCTCAGCCCGACTTTTATCCGGCTGTGATCCACAGCCAGAATCCAGGGCCCGGTGGAACAAATCTTTGGCGCGGAGGTGCAGTGTATCTGGATGCTGTGATTCATCAGCGTGATGGTTTCAGCGAAGAAATCACATTCACGGCCGAAGGTCTGCCTCCGGGAGTCCACTGCGTGCCCACGGTGGTCAACAATAATTCGCGAGGCACCTTCGTGTTGTGGGCCGATGATGACGCCGCCGACTTCACCGGCCCAATTAAGATCATTGCGACGGGGAAGCGCGGAGATGAAACTCTGCGGCGTGAGGTCCGTGCATACACGCGAGTCGATTCCGGAACGAACTCCAGCCAGGCGATGCGCAGTCTTGTGATCGCCGTGCGCGACGGAGCTCCCTATCGACTGGAATGGGATCAGCAGTCGGTCGAAGCAGACGCAGGAAAGACGATTGATGTGAAACTCCGTCTGACGCGACGCATTTCCGACTGGAAAAACGAAGTGACAATTCAGCCCTTGGCGTTCCCCGGAAATTTCACGATGTCCAATGGCAGCATTACCGGTGACCAGACGGACACAACAGTGAGCATTACCGTGCAGGCTGGCACTCGCCCCGGCAAATATACTCTGGCGATTCTGGGGCAGTCACAGGTTCCGTTCAGCAAAGATGCCGCGGCCACC
>JANOUN010000336.1:0-4188 GCA_031416875.1 Planctomycetota bacterium
AGCGGAGCGCAGGCACACCAGACCGGCGAAGCGGTGTGCCTGCGCGTTGCTTGTCACACCCTACGAGTGATTCAAGTAGGGTGTGTGGAGCGCCAGCGGAACACACCAGTTTTCTTTCCCAAAATGGTGCGTTGCGCTCCGCTTCACACACCCTACGATTAAATCAACAATCCGCAAGCGCACAGGAAGAACCCGCTGGCAGTTGTTGTCAGTGCGTCCGACCCGTAGAATCTCCGCCCGTTGCTGAGTTCTGTGTTCAGCAAAGATCGCTGAAGGGATCAGATCAGCACCTCATTGAAAGTTGTTCCATGGTACGTGTATTCGTTAAAGAGCTTAAAGACGGCGATTCCGTCAACGAAATTTTTCTACTGGCAGACAAGCAGCTTCGAGCCAATCGCAATGCCAATCTGTATCTTCTGGCAACACTCAGAGACCGCACCGGTATCGTGAGTGGCCTGATGTGGAATGTCGCTGAAGAGACGGTGCAGCATATTTCTTCCGGCGACTATGTCCGCGTCCGAGGCAAAGTGCAGCTGTATCAGGGCGGTCTGCAGATGATCATGACTCACATTGATCAGGTGTCACAGACGTCGTGCGCTGAGGAAGATTTTCAGGTTCAGCCGCAGGCCAACGCCGCACCGCTGCTGGCACGGCTGAAGGAACTGCTGACTTCACTCCGCTGCCCCCAACTGCTGACGCTGGCTCAGTGCTTCCTTGAAGACGACGCACTGGTCACCGGACTTTGCGCCGCCCCGGCCGGAGTGAAAGCTCATCATGCCTATATGGGAGGATTGATCGAGCACGTGGTCAGTATGTCGGAAGTCGCAGATCGCATCTGTTTACTCTATCCGGCGCTCAATCGTGATCTGCTGCTGCTGGGTGTTCTGTTGCACGATCTGGGAAAGGTTCGCGAACTCTCGTGGGATCCGACTCTGGCGTACACAGACGAAGGTCAGCTGCTGGGCCACATCAATATTGCGATCGAGATCCTGAACGAAAAACTCATCCTGGCTGAGTCACGCCTGGAAAAACCGATCGACAAGGAAATCGTGCTGCGACTGAAACATATGATCCTGAGTCACCACGGGACGCGAGAATTCGGCAGTCCCACAATCCCGATGACTCCTGAAGCGATTGCCCTGCACCACATCGATAACCTCGACGCAAAACTGCATGAGTTCACTCGAGCAATCGAAGATGATCTGAACGCCGATTCCGCATGGACACCATTCAATCCACGCAGTGATCGCAAGCTGTTTAAGGGCTATGACCGAGTGAAGTGATGCGGCGTCATGCGCTCGTATGTCGATGACACGCTTTATCAGACTCAGACCAAATGGGACTCAAACGGCGGAAAATTTCCCGCACCATTCGATCAGGAATTCCACATGGTCCTGAACCTTGCTGTCGGAAGGCTTTGTCGGCAATCCAGACGCCTCGACGAAGTTTCCGCGTGAGTTCCTCATTGACTATGTCCGCGTCCATCAGCGCTGGCAGGATGTTGGTTTAGTGATTTTTGGGGCTCATAATCATACTAACCCGAAGCGCCAGCGAGGAATTCAGCCGTTTCTGCCTCGCTGGCGCTTCGGGTTGGTATTCAATCAACACCCCCCCAGCATCACCCTCTGGAGTGCGATGACTTGTCATCGCTTTGATTTTCCAGCAACGTTGAAACACCGTGGTGTCTGAGGATTGTTGTTTTATACTGCACGCGGCCGGAAATGAGTCCGGCGAGCGGAGCGGCGTAAGCCCTCCGGTACCTCATTTTTGTACCGGCAAGCTGACGCATGCCGCTCGCCAATTGTCTCACTCCAAAGAACCAATGATCTCCATGCCCCTTTACTTTTGGTCATCCGCCTTTGGGGCAAATCCACGTCGCATCGTGTTTTCTGAAACGTTGACGGGAACCAGAAACTGGAGCAGGTAATCGGGGCCGCCCGCTTTGCTGCCGATGCCTGACATGCGGTAGCCGCCGAACGGGTGACGTTGCACAAGAGCGCCCGTGATCTCGCGGTTCAGATACAGGTTGCCCACTTCAAATTCGTGGCGGGCTCTGCGAAGCGTCGCCGGACTGCGGCTGTAGACGCCGCCGGTCAGTGCGTACTTCGTTCCGTTCGCAATCTGAAATGCATCATCGAGATTCTTTGCGCGGATGACAGCCAGGACAGGACCAAAAATCTCGTTCTGAGCCAGTGGTGACGTCGGGTCAACGTCGATGAAAATATGCGGTCCGACGAACGTTCCCTGTTTTGCCAGGGCACCGACATCGACAGCAAGTTTCAATATGCCGCCGTGTTCCGGATCGACCTTTTTGATTGTCTCCAGAATGCGGTCGCGTGCATCTTCATCGATCACTGGCCCCACCTTTGTGGCCGGATCTTCAGCGACACCGATTGTCAGGCTCTTCGTGGCTTCGACCAGTCGCTCCACAAACTGATTGTACGCTGCATCCAGCACGATGACGCGTGAACAAGCGGAACACTTCTGCCCGGCATAGCTGAACGCACTCTTGATGACACCCACAACCGCTTCATCGAGATCCGCATCGTCGTCGATGATAATCGAGTTCTTGCCGCCCATCTCTGCGATGACTCGGCGCACGTTCTTCTGACGCTTGTCTGTGTCGGCGGCCGCACGATTGATTTCCAGCCCGACATTCTGGGAACCGGTGAACGCCACCACATCGACATCGGGATGACTGACCAGCGTCGGACCGATATCTTCACCGATGCCCGGCAGAAAATTCACCACGCCGTCGGGCACGCTGGCGTTGCGGATGATTTCCATCAGCTTCGCCGCAACGACCGACGACTGTTCGGCAGGCTTCATGATGACCGTGTTGCCGGTGACCATCGCAGCAACCGTCATCCCGGCCAGGATGGCCATTGGAAAATTCCACGGCGCGATCACCACGCAGACTCCGCGCGAACGATACGCGTAGCTGTTTTCTTCACCCAGAAAATCGCACTGCTGAGGCACCGCAAGGCGTTTCATTTCGTGCGCATAGTACATGCAGAAGTCGATCGTTTCCGCAACATCGGCGTCCGCTTCTGCCCACGGCTTGCCGGTTTCGAAGAGCACCCAGGCCGCCAGTTCGAACCGCCGCTCCCGCATTTCAGCGGCCATCAATTCCAGATACTCCGCGCGCGTTTCGATCGGTGTTGCGGCCCACATCGGATACGCGCGCCGTGCGGCATCGATCGCGTCGGTCGCCTGATCGGCTGTGGCAGATGCCACGCGTCCGATGATCTCAGATGACTTCGACGGATTGCGCGACACGAGTGTGGCGCGGCTGTCACACGACTTGCCGTCAATGATCAGTCGGTACTCGTTGCCAAATTCTTCACGCACAAGAGCCAGAGCTTGAGTCATCGCAGTCCGGTTTGCCTCCTGGCTGAAATCCTTCAAAGGTTCGTTTGAAAAACCGGACTTCAGTGCGTCGTGGATTGGCGGCTCTGTGGCTGCGTGGCTGGATGGCTTCATAAGAAGTTTCTCAACGGCGATATGTTCGGTAAAACTCTGGCGAAGGAATGAATCGTTGGACGTGTTCTCCAGCAGACGGCGTACAAGATACGCCATCCCCGGAATCAGTTCGCCAAACGGCGTATAAATGCGGACTCGGTAACCACGTTCCAGAAACAGCTGAGCCTGTTCATCACCCATGCCGTAGAGCATCTGGATTTCCATGGCGCGTGCCGGAACATGCAGCTCTTCAGCCAGCGCCAATCCATGCGCCAGACTGCGCAGGTTGTGACTGGCCAGGGCCGGTCGCAGCCATGCGTGATTTTCCATCAGAATCCGCGTCAGGCGTTCGTAGCAGTCATCTGACTGCCACTTGCGACGATAGACGGGAACGGGCCAGCCGCGGTATTCGGCGACGATGTTTTCGTAGTCCCAGTACGCGCCCTTCACCAGCCGAATCCAGATCGGTGTGCCGCGTTTTTTGGCCCAGTCAAGCATTCGATTCAGATCAGTTTCCGCTGACTGAAGATAGGACTGAACCACGATGCCGCAGTCGGCGTAGTCGCGGAATTCATCTTCCATCATCACGCGGCGAAAAATCTCGAACGTGAGTTCCCGAAAGTCGTTCTGCTCCATGTCAATATGCACATAAGCATGATTCTCACGAGCTGCCCGCAGCACCGGACGCAGTCGCGCGGAGATACGACGAATCGTTCCTTCCGCATC
>JANOUN010000337.1:0-11140 GCA_031416875.1 Planctomycetota bacterium
CCCGATCTCGTGCTGCTCGATCAATACCTGGGTGACAAATCCGGGCTGGAAGTATGCCGACGGTTGAAGAGTGACATGTCGCTGCAGGTCATTCCGATCGTGGTGCTGACGGCCAGTCAGAAAGAACGAGATCATATTGCGGCTCTCGATTCGGGCGCGGATCGATTCCTGTCCAAGGAAAGTCCTCACGAGGAATTGCTGGCGGTGGTGACGGGGTTGCTCAAGACGGCGATCGTCGTGGAATCCGTGGATCATGACACCGAAACACGCAGCTCCTTCCTGAGCGGCGCTCGATTGCTGGCAATCGACGACAGTCGCGTCTACCTGGCGGAATTGTCGGAGAAGCTTGGCAGCAGTGGTTTCATGGTGACGACCGCCCTCTCCGGTCAGGCGGGACTGGATCTGATGGAGCGGGAATCGTTTCATATCCTGGTCATTGATGTCGTGATGCCCGAGATGGATAGCTTCGAGGTCTGCAGACGGGCTCGCGCGTGGGCGAATAGTCGTCACTTGCAACTTGGGTTGCTGATCCTGTCTGGCCAGGAGAATCGCGAGGTACTGCTGCAGGCGCTGGAATCGGGTGCAGACGATTTCGTGAGTAAAATGCAGGACATGGACGTTATCCTCGCGCATATTTCGTCTCTGGTGCGCCGCGTGCGCATGATGCGGCATATTGAGGCAATCAATCAAAAGACACATTTGCAGGATCTGGCACTGCGAGATGCGGAATGGAGACGGCAGCAAGCCGAAGAGCGTGCCAGGGACGCCGAGGCCCGCGCCGCGTTGAACGAAGAGTTGCGCGTGGCAAAGGAAGCTGCTGAGGCTGCAAATCGTGCCAAGAGCAATTTTCTGGCCAACATGAGCCACGAAATCCGCACGCCCATGAATGGAATTATCGGCATGGCAGAACTCCTCGCGGGTACGCCGTTGCGAGACGATCAGCATGAGTTCCTGTCAATGATCCGACAGTCGGCCGACGCGCTGTTAAGACTGCTCAACGACATCCTCGACTTCTCCAAAATTGAAGCTGGCAAAATGGAACTGGAGTCAATCGAGTTTGATTTACCGGAATGCATCGGGAAAGGATTGCACTTGCTGTCGCTGCGAGCGGGCGACAAGCAGCTGGAACTGGCTTGTCGCGTCGATTCGGGCATTCCCCATCGACTCATCGGCGACCCTGGGCGTCTGCGGCAGATTATTGTCAATCTGGTGGGCAACGCCATCAAGTTCACGGAACATGGCGAGGTTGTAGTCGATATCGAGCCGGAACAGGTCAACGGTGCAACAGCGAGATTGAGATTTTCTGTGCGCGACACGGGGATCGGCATACCTCCGGAAACGCGGCAACATCTGTTTCAGGCATTCTCTCAGGCGGACGCATCAACCACGCGTCGTTACGGAGGCACGGGTCTGGGGCTGGCAATCTCGCAACGCCTGATACAAATGATGCGGGGACGCATATGGGTCGAAAGCACGGTCGGGCAAGGTTCCACTTTTTCATTTGTGGCAGAATTCGGCATTGCGGAGAATCAATCGCGTCCGCGTCCCGCCCAACTGCAACATGTGAAAGCGTTGCCAGTGCTGGTCGTCGATGACAACTCGACAAATCGCCGTATCCTGCAGGAGACGCTGCTGCACTGGGGGATGCAGCCGACGTTGGTCGAAAGCGGGCGGGAAGCGATTGTCGCCATCGACGACGCGCATCGCGCCGGCAAGCCATTTCGACTGGCGTTGCTGGACTTCCACATGCCCGAAATGAACGGACTTCAATTGGCTGAACGCATCTCGTCGCAGCCGGGGTGGCGTCCTTTTCCCATTGTGATGTTGTCATCTTCATTGACCACTTTTGATACAGACCGACTCCGCAATGTGGGCATCAATCGATTTCTGCGCAAACCGGTGATGGCTTCCGAATTACTGGATGCCGTGCTCAACGAACTCGGTGTCGCCCTCGCCATTGAAAACGCCGTCCCGGAGGAAAGATTCCCGGGCATCGCTCCAAGGCGTATCCTGCTGGCCGAGGACAGCCGGGTCAATCAGAAAGTTGCGACAGGGTTCCTGAGCAGATGGGGTCATCAAACACGGATTGCCAACAATGGAAGGGAGGCTGTTGATTTGTGGAGAAGCGAACCGTTCGATGTGATTCTGATGGACATGCAGATGCCGGAAATGAACGGCTATGACGCGACGACGGCGATCCGCAGAGAAGAAGCGAATGCCGGCCGCGAAGCAGGAGCCGCCTGTCGGCGAATTCGCATTGTCGCCATGACTGCCGAAGCCATGAAAGGAGATCGCGAACACTGCCTTGAGGTCGGGATGGACGACTATATCTCCAAGCCTTTCGATCCCGACTCGCTGTATCGGGCGATTGCCGCCGTTCCCGCTCAGGCGTGCGCTGCCGCTGGAGGAGCACTCGTCACCGAAGAAGCCGCACATCCGCCGGCAGTGTCCGCCAAACCAAGCGAACTGTCGCAGGACGCCGACGTGATTGACTGGGAAGTCGCGCGCAGGAACACCGGTAACGACCCCGCGATGATGGAGGACCTGATTCAGGTTTTCCTGGCGGAGTGCCCGCACATGCTGGCCGAGATTCGTCGTGCTGCAACCACGGCCGATGCCGTGTTGCTCCATCGCTGCGCACACACACTGAAAGCATCTGCCGCCATTTTCGGTGCTCAACCTGTTCTGAATGCGGCGCTGCGGCTGGAAATGATGGGCCGAGAGAATAAGCTGACACTGACTGCTCAGGAGCTGCAGCGTCTCGAATTGCAAACGTCCCGGCTGGTAAATGCCTTTCAAGCCGCACGCGAGGCAGCGAGTTTAGTCACGACCGGTGCTGGCGAGCCGCATTTGTGACTTACCCGCGAATTGGCAAGGCGCTCAGCCCAATGCCTGAGTAGTAAAAACCACGAGCTGCCATTTTACTCCGGTCGTATAAGTTGCGACCGTCAAAGATTACCGGTGACTTCATCTTCAGCTTGATGTAGTCAAAGTCCGGATTTCGGAATTCATTCCATTCCGTCACAATGGCAATCGCATCGGCTCCTTCACAGGCATCGTAATGATGTTCGCAGTAGGTGATCCTGTCACCGATGACTTTCCGGACATTCTCAAGTGCGACCGGATCGTGAACTTTCACGATCGCACCGGCTTCCAGCAGGCTGTGAACCAGGACCAGCGCTGGAGCTTCACGGATATCATCGGTCCGCGGTTTAAAGCTCAGTCCCCAGACTGCGATCGTGCGCCCGGACAAGTCACCGCCGAAGTAATCGAGCAGTTTTCGAAACAGGACTTGCTTCTGCTGGTTATTCGTTTCATCGACAGTTCGCAGAATACGAGGCTCGACGCCATGTTCGGAAGCCAGCGCCGCGAGAGCCCTGACGTCTTTCGGAAAACACGAACCCCCGTATCCGACGCCCGGAAACAGAAACGAAAATCCAATCCGAGCATCGTGACCGATGCCTTTGCGAACTTCGTTAATGTCCGCTCCGACCCGTTCGCAGATATTTGCCATCTCATTGATAAAACTGATCTTTGTGGCCAGCATACAGTTCGCCGCATACTTGATCATCTCTGCGCTTTCGATGCCAACCGAGATGAACGGCTTTTCCGTACGCAGAAACGGCTTGTATAGCTCCAGCAGAATTTCGGCTGCAGCAGGATCATCGACACCAACAACGACACGATCCGGTTTCGTAAAGTCATCAATTGCCGCGCCTTCCTTAAGGAACTCCGGATTTGATGCAATGCTGAACGTCGTATCCGTTTTCGCTTTGATCCATGCGGCAACTCGACGATTTGTACCTACGGGCACGGTGCTCTTGCAGACCACCACGGTATTGGCGTTCAGGTACGGAGCCATATTTTCTGCCGCGCTCTGCACGAACCGCAGATCGGCGGCCCCGGATTCGTCCTGCGGAGTGCCGACACAGATGAAAATACATTGTGCCGTCGAGATGGCATCCTGGTAGCTGGTGGTAAATGTCAGACGATCGGCGGCGGCATTGCGTCTGACGAGTTCTTCCAGGCCCGGTTCGTAGATCGGGACGCCTCCGTCGTTGAGCAGCTGGATTTTGCGACTATCCACGTCCAGACACGTCACGTCATTGCCGCTCTCTGCGAAACATGTTCCGGTCACCAGTCCCACGTAACCGGTTCCAATTATGGTAATTCTCATAGCGTCTCTCAGTCGTGCCCGGCAAGAATGTTTGATAAAACACAGACCGCGTCTCAGTCCTTCAGGTTTTCCGAAGAAGAGTATTCCCGCTGCAACGCAGACAGTAGTTCTTCAATACGATTCAGTTCAGCGACGGGTGAATGCGTTGTGTTCATCACGTGCTCGGATTTCCTGATTCCGACATTCAGCGTTTCAGCCTTCACATACACCGGACGGCCTCTCACCTGATCGTAGATTCGAATCACGTATTCGCCCAGAATTGAAATTCCGAGCGCGTTGAGTGATCCAAAGAAGGAAGCCGTGATGATCACCGACGCCCAGCCGGGAATTGCAAGTCCGGTGAACAGGCGATGCCACAACACAAAGCCAAATGTGCCCAGGCAGATCGTGGCAGAAAGACCGGCGATCACGTAGAAGAATTTCAGCGGGAAGGACGAGAACGAAAAGATCGCGGTCTTGGCAAGTCGAAACAATCCGCGCAGAGACACACGCGGAGTATCGTCGTGCCGAGCGGCTCGTTCGACCGGAATTCCTGTCTGGCAAAATCCTGCCCAGCTTCTCAGACCAGGAAAGAATCGTTCGCGTTCCGGCAGTGACAGTACCGCGTCCACAACCGATCGATCCAGCAGTCCGAAGTTACCGGCGTCGGCAGGGATCGGGCTGTCCGCAATTGCATTCAGGATGCGGTAGAAACTGTAGAAGAGGGCACGCTTCGGCAGTGATTCCTTGCGATTCGTGCGCTGAGCGTAAACAACATCGAATCCCTGTTCCCATTGATCCAGGAACGCGGGAATCGCTTCGGGATTATCCTGCAAATCGGAATCCATCACAATCGCGACGTCGCCCGTCGCATGTTCCAGACCTGCATGAACTGCTGGTTGATGTCCGAAGTTGCGTGACAGATGAACCACGACGATTCGTCGATCCTCTTCCGCCAGTGCGTTCAGGTTTTCGCGGGAGCCATCGGACGACCCGTCGTTGACATAAACAACTTCGAAGCGTGATGTGGTACGTTCAAGGACTCTGATGATTCGCCGATTGAGTTCCTGCAGTATCGCCGCTTCGTTGAACACGGGCAATACGACGGAAATGGTCGCCGTGAGACGATCACGGGTGATACGAGACGTCTGGAGTTTCATTTCTGCAAAACTCCTGCGAGTGAGAGTCCGGTGGGAAGTCCAAAGTTCGTCAGGCACCAGCGTTCCGCCGCCGCAGCTGTGAGCAGCGCGCGGTTGGTGAATGACGAAACGGCAGGGAAGTCCGGTTGTGTGCGGCTTGGGAACAGTTTCTCCCAGCCGCGTACCGCAACGGCGGCCGGCATGGTGAAACTGTTCCAGTAGTTCAGGAATGAAACACGGAACCCTGCTTCGCCGGCGTGACGTCGAAACTCGCGCGTGGTGTATCGGCGAAAGTGCCCAAGCTGTTCGTCCCAGCGGCTATACAGCCACGGATGAGCCGGCACAGTGACAATCACGGCACCACCTTCTTCCAGCGCCGTGTAAGCATGACGCAGCACCGTGACCGGATCTTCGACATGTTCCAGCACGTCCAGCAGGACAACCGCACGAAGCGAAAACGCCTCGACTGGCCACGGCTGACCGAGGTCGTGAATTCGCACGTCTTCAATGCCGCGATGGCGGACATGCCTCACGGATTCCGGCATCAGGTCGAAACCGGTCACGTCGTAGCCCAGTTTGGAGAATTCAACAAGGTTGCGACCGGATCCGATTCCACCTTCGACAAGTCGTCCCGGAGGCGGGCAGTAGCGCTGCATCAATCGCGTGACCAACTGGCGTTTGGCAACGTGCCACCAGTAATTGTCTTCGAGCGCCACTAGTTCCTGAAGGTGACTTGGGTCCATAGGGATCTCACGTGCCGAACGTTAGGAATATCGGGAACTGAGAGAACTTACCACATGGAATCGATTGGTGAGTTTTGGAAACATGGACCGGGCACTTTCGCCATACAAAACGGGTCTCTGTAGCAATGATGCAGCCAGGTCCAGTTACCAGATTTCAACGGGTATGATGATTCTGCCGGATGTTCCTGCTACTATGTCTGGGAGTTGGGTGTGAGCCTCTGTTCGTTTGCTGATCCCCAGCGCCATCAGCTTCGGTGCAGTGCCGCTGTTGACACGTTTCCAGATTGCAGCCAGCGACGATCCACACTTCCTCTGAGGACAACACCATGCATTATCACGTGCCAATCGCGTTAGCCACACTCCTCCTGGCGGGCTGTCTGGAATCTCAACCGCCGTCAGCCCCGAAACAGAAATCCACCGACAAAATCGGCGAATTCGATCCTCAAGCCGGTGACGAAGTTGTCAAGCCGGACGTCAAGATCACAAACCCGATCACCGGGCCGCTGGAGGCCTATCAGCCGCTTGTGCAAAAGGTGGCGGCGCTCGGGATCGAGCACGCAGTCAACCTGTTCAATGCGTCAGAAGGTCGTTACCCGAATTCTTACGACGAATTCATGACCCGGATTATCAAGGAGAACAACATCCGGTTGCCCGTTCTGCCGCCTGGACTGGAATATCAGTACGACGTCGAAAATCACACGCTGTTGGTAATTCGAACTCCGGACGCAAAAACACCGTAGGCGTTTTTTTCGCATCTTTCGTGGGCGTGGTAGCGGCTACTGGCCCGGCATAAGCTGCCACGCGATGATACGCCAACGGCGAGTTGGAAGTTTACCCGCGTCCCGGCAGCCTATTTCGGGATGAAATTCCTGAGGAATGTGTGACTCTGGCGGAGAGCTTTCAGGCGTTCATTCAGACTGCCTTCGTAGGCACGGTCTTCGACTTCGACGCAGACCGGACCGCGATAACCGCAATCTGTCAGCGTTGAGAAAAACTCGCCCCAGTTGACGTCGCCCAGGCCCGGCAGTTTTGGTGTGTGGAACTTCGACGGATGCGCCATGATGCCAACCTGATTCAGCCGATGTCGGTCGATCCTGACGTCCTTGGCATGAATATGGAATAGCTTGTCACTGAAATCACGCATCGGAGCCAGATAATCCATGTGCTGCCAGATCATGTGCGATGGATCGTAGTTCAAGCCGAAACAGTCGGAATGAATGTCGGAGAACATTCGTGTCCAGATTTCAGGCGTTGTCGCCAGATTCTTCCCGCCAGGCCATTCATCGGCACTGAACAACATCGGGCAGTTTTCGATGCCCACCCGAATTCCACGATCTTCAGCCAGGTCAATAAGCGGTTTCCAGGTTGTCAGGAATCGCGGCCAGTTGTCATCGACCGACAACGTCCAGTCGCGGCCCACGAACGTATTGATGTGGGCCAGCCCCAGCCGGTATGCCGCTTCGATCACCACATGCAGATGAGCGACAGCCGCGTCCGCTTCCCCTGAGATCGGGCTGAGCGGATTGGGATAATACCCCAATGCACTGATCAGCACGCCGGTGGCGTCGATGGTCTTGCGAATGTCCGTCACAACATGTTCGGTCATGTGAGCGACATCAATATGACTGACCCCCGCGTAACGTCGTTCCGCCCTGCCAACTGGCCAGCAACAGACTTCGACGCAGTCATATCCAATCTCCGACGCAGTTTGAAACGTGCGGTCGAATGTCTGTTCAGGAAGTATGGCACTGACAAATCCAAGCTGCATGGCAGACTTTCGTGATGTGGCTGAAGTGAAAGAGGTTCAGTTTGTTGAATCGTTCAACCCTGAGCTGCACGCAACAGCATAGCTGCAAAACGTCGCCTGCGGCCCTTTGAAGTTGTACATTTCATTCAGGGCTGGAAGCCCGGCACAATTTCGCATTGTACAGAATTGTGTACGGAAATGATCCAGGAATCGAGGTCTGTTTTACTGCGAACGACATGGCCTTCAGCATTTCACAGGCTAAGCATTACAGGAAATCTGGTCATTCTGCGAGAAGTTTCGCTGCTGGCCGGTGATCACATGGATGGCTGGATGACATCGTTCTACAAGGAATCTCAGCCGCCTGAACGCCAATCGGGTTATCAGTACGGTGAGAGCTGGATCTATTATCTTGGCGCGGGCTTCGCCCGCAACCCATCGTCGAAATCGGGATACAAGAACAGAGTTGTCATTCGCGCAGGAACAACATGCGGCAGAAAAATTGATGGCAGAAAAATGAATTGCAGAAAGACCTCAATTCGTGGTCTGTATTTTTCTGCCCCTCATTTTTCTGCCAGACCTGACTTCTGCAAACAGACACCTGAAAAAAATTCGCGGGCAAACAGGAAATCTGGCGAGAAATATTCTCAGAAAAACAATACTCTCAACGTTTGCTGAACAGGCCGCTCCGCAACGCTGAGCACATCAGCCATGAGTTTTTCTACAAGCCAGGTGAAGGGGGCATCGGTCGATGATACTGACGGATGGATTGCGACGAACAACGTTGCATTGGAGCCGAAATGTCGCCGTGGCCCCAGTCCGCTGCCGCTGAAGATCAAGCCCGCGTCGTGACCTGTCACGGGAGACCGATCGGTGGCGACCCATCAGACATCTATTCGCTGAATCATCATCAACTGCTCGCCTCGAGTCGCGTCAGGCTCAATGCTGAATCCGAATTTCTCATACAACCGTATAGCCCTCGCGTGATCTTTGTGAACGAGCAATGCCAGCACTGGTAACGTGCTTCGTTGTTCAGTTTGATGCTCGGCCAGCAGCTGCGCTGCCTCGTATCTCAAGTGGCTGAGAATCTGGTGCGAGTAACGGAAGCGCCGCTCAAGTGGCTTGCCGTGAAACCGGCGATCAATGCCCAGCATCGGAATGAACAGGAAGTTGCAGTGTCCGCCGTCTGGTGGCGGCCAGCGGCGACGAGTAAATCCGAGAGATCCGAATCCAACAACAACATCGACAGCGTTTCGATAGAGCCAGACTCTGGTTTTCCGTTCCTGGATTGATTCCCATACGTCCGAACCAATGATCCACTCGGTCGCTGCTTTCGCCCACGGTTCTTCGCCACAATCAAAGTCGATCAGGCTGGACACGTCACCAGTTGTCAACTCGTCGGCAAACAACTGGTGTTGGTGAGAATGTTCGGACACTTCGTTGATCCACTATCGCTGACGTTTTGGAAGTGGACTCGCCGGAGCATTCGCAGCCGCACGTTTCAAGGATCGGCGGATTGCCTCTGACTCTGATTCGGACATCGGCTGATCCTGATGGAAAGCCGCGACGGAATCAAGAATATCTGTGACCTCCAACTCAGGCCACAATTCCTGCGGAGGCACATCAAAGGCGGCGGCAAGGTTCATAATGGTTGAACGCTGCGGGCGACATCGACGCTTCAACATCTGAGACACAGCAGGTTGAGTAGAACAGAGTCGTTCCGCCAGTTGCATCTGAGTGATCGATTTAGATCGCATCAATCGCAACACTTTTTCCCAGAACGCGGACTCCTGCGTATCAAGCCTCGCTTCATTCCGATCACCCATCGCATTTCGAATCGCGTTGCTTGCCCGACCTTCGGCAATCACAGTGCCATAGGGTTCCCGAGACTCTGCGACGTTGAACGCATCTCGGATCGTGCTGCATGCACGAATCACCTCTTCGCGCGTTGATTTCGGATCTTCAAAAATACGCAGCATTCCAAGTGCCGTTTGCCGGACTTGACGAAAGGCTGTTTCAGAAATCTGGGGTTGTTCGTTGGTATTCATGTCTCTGGACTTTACGCTGACCACTCATCTAATAAATAAACCACTGAAATTTTTGCCCGATTCAGGGATTATCTCTTTACGTTGATGCAGGATCTGCATCATGGCAACAGACAGCAATTCATCGTCCCGACGGACACTGATGATCCATACGTGCCCTTCAGGTTCGCACAGTACGTCCTCCCAAAAGGTAAACCGCAATCCGACACCCAGTCCAAACTCATCTGTCAGACAAGCCTCGAAAAAGTCTGTGCCCGGTATGGCGAGAACAGGAAGGTCAATTGCCGGTGAACTACCGCGCGTCCACCACTGAAGCTTCAACACGTGGCGCACAGCCTCAGCGCGCGATTCCCGCCGTGGGATCAGCATCTGCAAATCCTCTCTTGAAGCTGGAGTCATGCGTACAACACGGCTGGATATCACAATTCAACTCGGAATCCCTTGACTCTTATCGGTAACATGATAACAATAATATAACATATTCAAGGTTTGTCAATCACACTTTGTGAAATCTCAACCGGCAATGATCCATTTCCTTCGGCAACTTGATTTTCTGCGATGGGCGGACACAACCGAGTCTAACTCGAATCTGCCACATGTGTTACGCCGTCTCATCATGGCAACCGTTAAGGGGATCACACAGATCGATTTCCCGGCGTATGAAGCGGGCACTCGTCCCGGATTCGACGGCGTGGTGGTTTGTTCTGGCGAAGGCCATCCGTGGGTCCCAATCGAACGGTCTGTGTGGGAAATGGGCACCGACAAGTCCGTCAAGGCAAAGGCTGACCGAGAGCTGGGGAAACGATCTGAACTCGAAAACACACCTCGCGATGTGCAGGAATCGTCTTGGTTCATATTCGTTACGCCACGACGGTTTGACAAGAAGGGCGAGTGGGTGAGGGAGAACGCATCGGTTGGCTATTGGCGTGGCATACGCGCCTTGGACGCAAACGACCTTGAGCATTGGGCTGAGAGCGCGCCGCCCGGAGTTGTTGCGTGGCTGGGTCGGCTGATCGGAAGTCGTCCGGTTGGTATCGACGATGTAGTGGCACGTTGGGACGCAATCGCGAATAGCGCCGATCACAGGCTTGTTCCTGCAGTTTTTCTTGCAGGTCGGGAGCAGTCTGTCGATCGACTGCGTCAGTGGCTTACAGGTGAGCCCGAACGGCTTACATTTGAATGTCGATCTCCGTCGGAATTGGTTGATTTCTTCTGTGCTGCAGTTGCCAGCATGCCCGAACAAGACAAGCTTGCAACTGAGGCGCGCGCTGTGATCGTACTTGATTGGGATGCATGGGTAACGCTTCGGGATT
>JANOUN010000338.1:0-8160 GCA_031416875.1 Planctomycetota bacterium
CACCGTTCCGATCAGCCCAGTCAGCGAACAACAAGCGAGCGTCGTCGATTCCCTGAGCGTATTCGATATCGACACCAACCGGCAGGGCCGAGCTTTCATCAAAGTACCAGCGGCAGGTGCGAACTCCTTCGCGCGTCAGCAACACATCCACTTCCTTTTTTAGCGGCAGATGAAAAGTGCGACCAGCAGCCTGCTGTTCCGTAAACTCAGCGGCGTCAGTGCTGAGCAGACGACGCAATTGATTCATGGCGATCAGCAAGCCGGGCAATTGAGGCGATTCTTCTTCCACCAGCGGATCGGTCGTGCTTTGCAGGAATGGCCGGTTATTCAGGTTCAGACCCACAGCAGATGCGGCGATTGTCAGCTCGCCCACCAGCTGCGGCCCCGGATCAGCAGCGTTGAACGCGATGACCCATGCAGGCTCAGGATCGCCGTTGGACGCGACTCGTTCCTTCAGGGCGGTGAGCAGGCGCAGTCTTTGAATCTCGTTGAAGTGATAATTGCAGAAGCCATCGCGGGCCATAAACAGGCGCTTGAGTGACTCGGGAACTTCACCGGCAGGTTTGTCTGCATGCGTCTCCTCTCCATCGTGTTTCTCCGGATCCTCGGGAGGCTGTTGCCGTCGTTCTTCGGGTAACTCCGGTGCTTTTTGAAAGGCATGCAGCGGACGCAGACGAATGGTCGCTTCATGCAGTCCGTCACTGTCACGCCATGTCAGAGGCAGGCGCGTGCCTTCCGGGAAAATGCCCAGCACATTTTGAAAGTCATTGGCGGACGTCAACAAGCGCCCGGCAAATGACAATACTTCCGCACCGGGCCGCAGTCCTCTGCGATACGCATCCGACAGTGCCGACACCTGCGACACCGTGACTTCACCGGGGTCGGAAGTCGCGACAGTGAATTCTGCGACACCGTGATCCACAATCAGACCACACTTAAGATGTTCGATAAACTTCTGAATCTGATTCACAGAAATGGCATATGCCGCCCCGGAGTTCACTCGCCCGCGCTTTTCAAATGACGCACGGCCATTGATCCCGATCCAGCGACCTGCAATATCAAACAACGGGCCCCCTGAATTGCCGGGATTGATGGACGCATCAATCTGAATGCAATCCGTATATTCCAGAAACGTGTTCGCCGGGTATTGATAGCGACGCACTCCGCTGACAATGCCATATGTTACGGTCGGAGTGAAATCGCTCGCCAGCAGGAACGGATTCCCTAATGCCATGACCTCATCACCCACCTGCACCTGATCGCTGTCTCCGGGGATCGCAAACGAAAAATCCGTTCGGCCCTGAAGCTGAATCAGTGCGATATCACCGGTGGGATCGATCCCGACAATCACCGCATCGTAAAGTTTACCGTCACTCAGACCGCACTTCATGAATGTCCCGGACCCCGACGTGACGTGATAATTGCTGATCGCATAACCATCCGCCGAAATCAGTACTCCAGAACCACCGCCCTGCCCCTTCGGATCCATCACACACACGATGCTGGGTGAAATTCTGCGCAATGTTTCGACGCGCGCCGCTTCGCGTTCAATAACTGTCTGTTGAGCAACAATCGGAGCGGCAATCGCCGCGATTGCGATAATGGCGATAATGACGGGCCGACACCGCAAGAAAGCCGGGCTTTGGGATTTGTGGGTGTGAAGCTGTGGCCAAACCGCTCGAGTTGCTCTGCTTCCGATCGGCAAAGTGTATTCCAAAAGCCACGGGGCGATGTTTTCGGTGAGAGCGCTCGTAAGAATGCGATTCGCGGAGCGACATCGCCTACGTAGCTCAGTCGCTCCGCGACTGAGACTCCGAAGTACCAACTTTCCTACTTTCAGGCAACTCACGGCTTTTCCTTTGCAATCACCAGGCGTGCGTCGGCGATATCCAGCCAGTCGCACACACTGCTGCCGTCTCCGAAATCCACTAGAATCGTCAGCGTTGAAACGCCTTCCAGCGGCAAACGCAGGGGCAGCGGGTCATCGGTTGTGGCAATCAGCTTCTCGAAGAGCACATTGTCGTCGCCCGTGATCTTCAATGCCACGGCGTGCGATCCGTTGAACGCCACTTCGTCATCGACACCGACCAGGCATTCCATCGCAGAAAATCGTTTCTCCAGCTCCCACTGCAATTCGGAGCGAGAATGGATACACAAGCCCCTGGTAAATTCACGACCACGCAGTCGCAATCTGGATTGCCGTTCGATCGTCATGTTTCGCTGCGGTCCAAACAACAGTTTTTGCTGTTCAGGGCTTATCAATCCGGCGAATAAGCTGTTCTCCGGATCGATGCCGTCGAAGCGTTCCACAAGGGCGGGCATTTCGGACAGGAATTGAATTCGTCCGCTGCTCAGGTCGATCTTCTGCAGTTGATTCATCGGAACGGATAACGGTTGCCCCCAGGCGGATTCTGCCTTCAATTGATCGCCTTCAAGCACGATCGTTTTTGCGTTGATCACATCACCTGCGACGCTGGTCAGCTGAATCGCCGGATTCGGTCCGACCGTGCCCGTCGTTGATCCTGCCGGACGACCGAACACAATTCCGTAGACGCGTTCTGCCGGCACGGGAATCGTTTCACCATCCAACAGAAATTCCACATTCTCCGAGGTCACGCTGCTCACGATCCCTGCCAGAAAATCGAGTCCCGAACCATCACGCTTCGCCACGACGAGATTGTCCTTTTCTGAATCGCGTTTCAGAAATGTGTTCCACTGCTGAGTGTACGAGGGATTGTCTGCCTGAAGCCGCACGGCATGGATCGCATCGACTTTTGCGTCAATGGCACCGAACAGTACCGTCTGTGCCGTCAGAGACTTTGCCGTGCGCGCGATCGACGTGCCATGTAACTGGCTTCCGTCGGAAAAAAGCAGCATCTGTGATTCATCCGATGCGGCCGGAGCTGTCACGGGAAATTCGATCACCATGACATCGTCAATCGGCAGCCTGATCAACGCATCGTTTTCACTGAGTTCAACCTCTGACGCTGAAATGGCAGACAGTGCCCCGCTGTGCGTCTGCCCGTCCAGCATCGAGATTTTCGAGTCGGTGGGGGCAAACATGACTGCGAGAAGCGTTAGAACGAGCATGATCAACTTTCTCCGGACGGCTACTTCTTCTGTTCGGCAATGCGGCGAGTATAACGGCTGATGGCGTCAAGGAAATTCGGCGGAAACTGTTGTCGAATAAGTTCTCGTGCTTTGGTTTCCGCCTGTTTGTCGAGCATGCCCCAACTGCCGTTCTCGGTCAGATCCTTTCGATCGGCTTCACCATCAGCCGCCGATCCCTTGATAGCGCTCCGGGCGGCCCCTTGCTGCCCAGGCTGATTCTGCTGCCCCTGGCCCTGCCCATCGCCTGATTGCTGCTGCTTCTGTTTTTCTTTTTCCATTTCCTCCAGCAGCTTGTCCAGAGCAGCAATCACCTCGTCTTCGCGTTTCTGGACGGGATCATCGGAGTTACCAAGATCCAGACGACGCTGCACATCGGACATCAGACGCGCCACCTGCGGCAACCCCTCAGTCGCCACCGGGACTTCTTCTTTCATCATCTCAGCCACTGCTCGAAAGCGAGACGGGACATCCAGCGTATGATTGAGCAGCAATGTAATATCATCACCAGCTTCGGCGGGCTTCAACAGTCGCAGACGGCAAACGGCCCGATAGAAAAACAGGCTGGCTGGATCAACGATATTTTCCGGATTGAGCGAGTCCAGCATCAGGATGGCTTCGTCATAAAAACGATGCTGTGTCAACCAGCGCGCGTGATACAGAGTCACATGGTCCCGGAAGAATGCGTCGGAACGAGCGCCTTCGTAGTCGAGAGATTTGCGTGTGCCTGTCGAGCGGCAGGAATCCACAAGTTGCTGCACAGATTTGTCGGCGATCGCCAACGAATCAATCAGCCGATCCAGCGTCTGTTCTGCTGTCAGTCCGTCAATCTGATCGCGGTCAGACCAAAGTTCCATCGCCTGCTTCGCCGCCGTATCTTCCGTGCGCGAAAGTGTGAGCCATTGCTGCAGTCGCTCTTTGATCTGTTCGATCGGCATCCGACCAAAGGCAGTGCCTGAGGCGGGAGGCCTGCTCCTGGTATCATCTGCGGCGGACGTCACAACCGAGGCATTGACGCTTGCGATGCAGAAGATAATTCCGAGGCTCGCGATTGCCAGAGTCTTCATGTTTTGATTCTCCATCTTTGATTCCGTCGTCACTGAGCTGTGGCCCGCAAAGTATAGCCATCTGCAGGCAACCAGGACATGCCGAAGGAAACGAAAACGCATTAACCAGTTTGCGGAAGATCCAGCAGATTCGCAAATCGTTCCAACACCACGGCTTTTAATGCAGCGAACTCCGGCAGATCAAACCGTCCCTCATCCACCAGATCCTGAGCCATGCGGCGTGCCACCTGAAGAATACTCAGATCCCGTACAGGGTCCGCATGACGCAACGGCATCGCGCCGCTTTGCCGCAGTCCCAGTATATCGCCGGGGCCCCGGAGTTCTGCGTCTTTTTCCGCCAGTTCGAAGCCATCCGCAGATTTCTCCAAAGCGGTCAGGCGTTCCAGAGCTTCTGCGGCATCCGTCGTTGATAACAGAAAGCAGTAGCCCTGGTAGCTGCCGCGACAAATTCGGCCTCGCAGTTGATGCAATTGGGCCAGCCCAAAGCGGTCGGCCTGCTGAATGATCATGATGGTTGCATTCGGCACATTGACGCCGACTTCAATAACCGTCGTCGAAACCAGCACATCGACTTCGTGATTCCGAAACCGATCCATGACGTCATGTCGCCGTTCACGGTCCATGCGTCCATGCAGCAATTCGACTCGCAGCCCCGACAGCTCCGTACGCAGCAACTGCGTGAAGACCGTCTCTGCGGCGGCTGCATCGTCTTCCGACTGACCTTCCACGCGGGGACAGACGACGTATGCCTGTCGTCCTTTTTCAATCTGCTGTCTGACGAAATGCCACATCTTCGCCTGTTCCGCCATCTCCATGATTTTTGCGGTCACGACTTTTTGACGACCAGGCGGCAGATCCCGGATCACGGACACGTCCAGATCACCGAACTGCGTCAGACACAGACTGCGCGGAATCGGTGTCGCGGTCATGACCAGCACATGCGGACTGACATCATTGCCAGTGAAGCTGGCACGCTGGCGCACGCCGAAACGATGCTGTTCGTCGATCACTGCCAACGCCAGATTGTGGAACTTCACACTCTCCTGGATGACGGCCTGCGTCCCGATCACGAGTTGCGTTCTTCCTGAACTGATTCCTTCCAGCAGTTCGCGACGTCTTGCGGTCGGCAGGCCACCGATCAGCAAACCACGCTGCACGCGGCTTTCTGCCAACAGTTCGTCAAACGTTTCCCAATGCTGTGTGGCCAGAACTTCCGTCGGTGCCATCAACACGGCCTGGTAACCGGCCGCGATCGCGGACAACATGGCGTAGACAGCCACCGCCGTTTTGCCCGCTCCCACGTCCGCCTGCAGCAGTCGATGCATGGGTGCCGGTTGATGCAGGTCCTTCGTAATGTCGCGAATCGATTGATCCTGACCTGTGGTGAATCGAAACTCAAACAGGCGCCGAATGCGGGCATCCACTTTCGCGGACACTTCGATCGGGCTGGCCTTGAGCGTCCGATTCCGGATCCGTCGTCGCAGGGCCAATCCGAGCTGAAATTCCAACAGGTCGTCCAGCAGAATGCGGTAGCGTCCGTCCTGCCACTGCTTCACCGAATCCGGCATGTGCAGCCAGCGAAGCGCGACGGATAAATCGGGAAGTCGATGCGTTGCGCGGAATGATTCCGGCACATAGTCAGTGACCAGTTCGGCATAGTTTTCGACAGCAGAACGTGTCATCCGCTGCATGGCATCCAGCTTGATGCCGTCCGTGAGAGGATAGCGCGGCAATACGCCGGCGGCGGCTTCGAGGTCGTCGTCAGGAGCAAGGATCGCGACGCGCGGTCCGTTGAATTCCCAACGACCGGCCTTTTTCTGGGGCTTGCCGCTGAACACCAAATGCTCGTTGTCGCGATATTTTTTGAAAACCCACGGCTGATTGAACCACAGTCCTCGCACATAATGCCCGTCGCAGTCAATCAAGATGCCCACGAGCGAACGCCCGCCGCCAAGTTGCCGGACGTCGCGATCGACCACAAATCCGTGAACGGATTGCTCAACATCGGCTTCCAGCTTTGGCACAGTTCGCACGTCACTGAAGTCGTTGATGCCGGTCGGGATATGAAACAGCAGATCGCGGGCGGTCAGGATTCCCAGATTCTTCAGCAGTTCAGCACGCTGCGGTCCCACACCGCGCACGAACTGAACGGGAGTCAGCAGCCGTTCGGCCGGGGACTCCTGACGTACATTGGAATTGGCAGTTTGAGCGTCCGACATGTCTGTTGGTCTCGCCCAGAGTCAAACAGACAGTCGCTGTTTCGAACTCTGGGAGTGTCTGGAGCACAGGAGGATATCGCCTGGAAGGCCACGTGAAAACCCAGAGCGACTGACGTCACACTGCAGGCATAGAGCCTAAACGTCCGCCGCACCCAGCAATTCCGCTGCCGACCGCAGTTCCTGCGCGATCCGATCTGCCAAAGGCGGCGAATCCACTGCCGATTCACCCGGCATAACGGGCCATGTGTAAGTCTCCACTTCCAGATGCGGAGCGTACGACAGCGTGGCAACCTTGCGCAGCGCAGCGGCAAGATCTTCGCGCGTCGTCCTGAGGGCACCGAGCGACTCTGCAAAGATGGGTACATGGAAATGCACGCGCCAACTGTTCGCTCGCATGAACTCGTCCGCTGGCTGACGCTCAATGTCTCTCCGCGTCAGATCGAGTCGCATCTCGATCCGCCCGTCGTCAAATCGAGCGGACGTCTGATGCAGGTAGCGGGGCTCCACAAACTGCCGAAGAGCTTGTCGGCCTGCGGCGTTCTCGGACGGGTTCAGCAGTTCCACCGCATTGGTGATGTGAACCTTGTTGATCCGAATTCCGCATCGGACAAACTGTTCAATCGACTCGGCAACATCTTCAAATTCCACTGCCTGATGACAAACGTCAAAACATGCTCCGATGTATTCACGAACCAACGGCTCACAGCCCAGTGCTTCCGCCTGCGCAAACAAACGCTCGAATACCGGCAATGTCCATTCGCCCGTGCCGGACATTTCGCACATCGGTTCCGGTTCCAGCCCCAGTCGAATGCGGCGGCCCGTGGTTTCGAACAGCTGATGCAGATACTTTGCCAGGCGAATCAAATAACTGAAGCAGACGGCGTGAAATTCGCCATCCCGCGGATTCATGCGACCACCCAGTGGAACAGTCGACAGACTTCCTTCGCCGCCTTCCGGCAGGAGCTGCCCCAGAATTGCCGCGCATTGTTCCGTATAGAGGATGCGTTCAAACGAGGCCCAGTCGGGCAGATAAACCTGTTCCTTGACTCGCTCGCTGTGAAAATCCCCGTATGGAAATGTGTTCAGCGTGTAACAGCACAGGTCATGCTGCCACAATACCTGAGCCAGTTGTTCCATCTGATCGGAGTTTTCCGTCAGTTCACGTACGACGCTGGCGGACAACCACAGTCCCGCCGCCATTGGAAAATCCAGCTGACGCTGCACTGCGGCCGAGTGCGACGTCAGTCCATCAATGACCTCCGCGACCGTTCGTCCTGGATGAACATTGGTGCAGTAGCTGAGTGGCAGTCGGGAAAGTGTCATGGAGAATGGGACCGATCATTGAAGACGAGAGACAGGAACGAGCTGGTGGGAAAAATCGTCATGTCCGTGCATGCCGTGTTCATGCTCTGAACTTGCTCTCGATCCGTCCTCGAATTTCATCCCGGACTCGCCGAAATTCATTCATTTGCACCTCTTCCGAACCTGTCGCATGAAATGGATCATCAAACGGCCATTGCCAGCGCTCGACGTTGGCCGGAAACACGGGGCAGTTTTCATCAGCCGTAGAACAGACACCAATCACAACATCGGGAGGTGTTCCCGGCGGTGGCAGGAAATCACGAATCGACTTGCTCACCTGACGGGAGATATCAATTCCACATTCCGCCATGACTGTCACAGCCCGCGGATGCACATAACCCGCCGGCTTTGCTCCTGCGGCATCTGTATGGTGATCGATTTGAATCGCTCTCAGCAGGAGCAAA
>JANOUN010000339.1:0-2087 GCA_031416875.1 Planctomycetota bacterium
CGGGTCTTCCCTGCCCCGGTTGCCATCACCAGCAATGCTTTGCGATCCTTGTCGTTCTCGAACGCCTCACAGATCCGACGAATCGCCCGATGCT
The DNA here is from genome assembly GCA_031416875.1 of Planctomycetota bacterium. Taxonomy (GTDB): domain Bacteria; phylum Planctomycetota; class Planctomycetia; order Planctomycetales; family Planctomycetaceae; genus SXXK01. Next base: position 95 of record JANOUN010000339.1, read on the forward strand.
GGTAATATCGTTCGATGATTGTGTCGCTGATGCTGGCATCGGCCAGAGACTTTCGCGTCGTCCGCCGTTGAATCAACAACTCCAGCTCTGCCTTTTTGTAGAACCCCTGAACTGGTCTTGGCGGATAGTTGACGTCATCCCAAATCCAATGTTCGTAACCGTTCGAGCAGAAGATCACCGGACGTTGTCCATACATCTCTGCCAGACAATCTGCGTACAGCTTCGCTTGCTGCTGACCGATGCGAGAATCGTGTTTGGTTCGCTTGGCTTCAATCACTGCCAGCGGTTTTCCATCATCGCCCCAAAGGACGTAATCGACGAAACCTATGCCCTGATTGTTCGGCATCCCTGTGACTTCGAATTCGCGATCACGCTGCTGATCCAATGGCCAGCCGGCTTCTTTCAGCAGCAGGTCGATAAAATAGTCGCGAGTTTCCGCTTCCGAGTAATCATGAGTATCAGGCTGAACGGTTACGGCTTTCCTGGCTGCTGCCACCTCGGCCCGCAGCCGCTTGAGTTCTTCGTCCAGCGAATCCTTGTCCGCCAGAAGCCTGGACAGCTTTTCGTCTTTGTCTCGAAGCTCCGCCCCCAGTTTCTGCAATTGCTCCAGCGTTTGTCGCGGAACTGGAGTCGTCTTCGGCAGCAGGGTCGCATAGAACTTCAGCCCAGCCTGCGGACGATAACGGCGAGCGTACGAATGAGCCAGCCAGTAGCAGACGTGAAACAGCTCCTTCACCGCAACAGTCGAATCGCTCTCTGGAATCGGTCGGTGATGATGGACCGCCCGGTTTCCGAGTGTGACAATCACTTTGGCCTTATTGAACACCGCATCACCGGCAATTTGCTTGAACGTCGGTTCATGAATCAGGGCCGAGATATTATCCTGATACGGCAACTTCAGCCCGCTGTCGAACTTGAACGCCCACGACACCGCCAGTTCCAGTGTGCGGCGTGCGTAGAAGCAGGCGGTGCGTGGATCAGCAATAGCCAGCGATTCCGCCTTGCTGGCCGATTCAAACACCGTCGGAAACTCAGCGTTCAGAAATGCGAATTGTGTCACGCTTCACGACCTGTCGTTAATGCGGTCTTCCAACCGAGTCAGTGTTTCCAGAATGGTCTCGAACGACACCGGTTCCGACAAATACATGTCCTTCATCGCCTGGTAATCCCGTTGCAGCGAAGCAACTCGATCCGTCGCAGGTAGCAGTCGAAACGTTCCCGGCACAGCCAAATCGTACCGAGCCCAGGAACTCCCGAAGAACCGTGATTTCCATTGAACCACGCGATCTCGGGTTTCTGTCTGATCCACCGCCGCCGCTCCGACAGGATGACTGGCCAGAGCGGCGGTATCTGCATAGTGCCGTGAAAAGCGATCGGGAGTCGGCCTTCCCGGCGGACGATAATGTTCCGCGTGCAGAATTGTGGCTTTCTCCCAGAACGTCCGCTCGATCTCCAAAGCCACCACTTCACAGCTCCAATCCGAAAAGACCGCCGGAAACACATCCGCCAGCCACGGTCGGACACCATGCCGGGCCACAGGCCGCTGTTCCGTCAGTGAACCAAACTCCAGCTTCACGGAGCGTCTGAGATAATCAAATCCCGGCGGATGAGTCGTGGGATAATGAAACAGCAGCACGGGCGAATTGGTGAGAGCATCTGTCTGAAACTCCAGCCATCCAGAATCTCTCGCTCCCAGCACGTCACGGATCACCGCTTCCAGGACAGGCCGCAGCTCGTCACGCACCGCCTCAGAACAGGCGGCCTCCGCCCGTTCCATCCACTTGTGCGCCTGATTTCGACTGGCACCAGCCACCGGCAACTTGAGGAACTCTGGTGAGAGTGACAGATCGATGTCTTCCGAAAAGCGATCGATCACTCCAAAGACTTTGGACAACGACGTGCCGCCTTTGAAGACCACATCATTCGCAAACGGCGATTCAAACAGGACGCCCAGCATCCAGCAGACCCAGAAATCTTTCTCGACAATCACGGG
>JANOUN010000340.1:0-2471 GCA_031416875.1 Planctomycetota bacterium
CGGAAGTGACTACTTGTCAGGATCATCGCCTTTCGTGCGAAAGCTGTCGCCCTGGATCACAATCGCCTCGCCATGGTGCATCAGCCGATCGATCATGGCGGTGGCCAGAGTGTTGTCGACGTCGAAGATCCGGCCCCAGTCGCGGAAGGGACGATTCGTGGTGATCACGATCGATCCGGACTCGTATCGGGCCGCGACGACCTGGAACAACAGGTCTGCACCGCGCTTGTCGATGGGCAGATAGCCGAGCTCATCGAGCAGGAGTAACGAAGGCTTCAGATAGGATTTGAGCGCCAGTTCGAGTGTGCCATTGATCTGAGCGGTCGTCAGCCGGTTGATCATGTCGATCACGCGAGTAAAGCGCACCGAGATTCCCCGCTCACAGGCTGTGTAGCCCAGTGCTGTCATCAGATGCGTCTTTCCGGTACCCGTCGGTCCGATCAGAATGGAGCACTGATGCTGTTCGATGAATTCGCAGTCGAACAGTCGCACGACTTTCTGCTTCGGGATACGTTTGGGGAATTCGAATTTGTATTCCGACAGGGTCTTCAGTTTTGGCAGTCTTGCCTGAAGAATTCTGCGCTGCAGAGCCCGCTGACGACGGGCCGTCACTTCGGCGGCCACCAGAGACGCCAGCACGTCCAGCATCGAACTGTTGCGACGAGCCGCTTCATCCAGAGTCTCGCGATATGTGGCCGCGATCTGCATCAGATTCAGTTCGGTCAGATTCTGAAACAGCAGTTCGTGCAGTTTCGGTTGACGATCACTCATGGTCGGTTTCCTCTTCGCTTTGGGTCAGTCGGTCATAGGCGGCCGGATCGGGTTCTTCCAGATCGGTTTCTGCGAGCAGTTCTTCGCGACGAGGGCGGACCTGCGTGGGTGAGGGCAGTTCCCGCCGTCGTCGATCCTGCAGCAGGATGGTTTCCACATAGGCTGCGTCGAAGGTCCGCCATTCATTGGCGCGTGCGATGGCTGCCACGACATCCCGCCTGCCATAGAGATGGACGAGATTGAGCAGTCGTCGCAGATGCACGGTGGTCTTCACCGGCTGCCGTCGCAGCTCCAGATGGAATTTTCGAGCTTCCTCACCGAGCGCATCAAACGCCTCTTCGATGTCATGAGCCCGCACGCGGCTTCGCAGCTTCAGGGCTTCGAGGCGATGGTCAGGCAGACAGATGAGCTGATGGCGGTCATAACTGCGGGAATGACTGGCGGCGACTTCGCCTTCGGCCATCACGCGCACCTCGGTGTCGCTGGCCCGGATCATCACGGTCCGGTGCGTCAGGTGCGGGGGAACTGAATAACGATTCCCGTCGAAGTGGATGCGTGCATGGGAACTGACAATCGCCGAGACCACTTCGTCGGTATCGAAAACAAGTTTCGGCAGCGGACGCAGGACTCCGGACTCCTGCGTGAATCGATCGACCGGTCGCTGCCTTGTGGTTTGATGCAGCCGCACGTTGGCGACTTCATCACGCCAGGTGACAGCAAACCGTCGATAGTCGTCCCAGGACACAAGTTCATCCTGCCGACCTGCCAGCGCATTCCGCTTGACATAACGGACTCCCGCTTCCACGGTCCCCTTCGATTCCGGGTCTCGCCGCTCGCAGGCAATCGGTTCCAGACAGAAGTGGCCGCACAAGGCCAGAAAGTCCGGATGCAGACATGCGTGACGCCCGGAGCCATTCAGCACGGCAGCTTTCAGATTGTCGAAGATGATCCGCCGCGGACTGCCGCCAAAGAACGTCAGAGCGTTCGCAATCGCCCGGTAGAATTCCGCCTTCCGCTGCGACAGGCAGAATTCGATAAAGCACAGTCGGCTGTAACACAGCACGGCCACAAACACCGACACCCGTCGCTGAGTGCTGCCGATGCGGATCTGACCACAGTGCCCCCAGTCGACCTGCATGGCCTGTCCGGGTTCGTACTCCACTTCCTGATAAACCCGGCCACGGCGTGGTCGGACGTTGCGGAGATGCGAACGAACGAGCGTCAATTGACCGCCGTAACCGTCGGGGCCGCGTCGAATCTCTTCCAGAACACGGGCGGCCGAGAGCTGTGGATAACGAGCCAGCAGCGCTTCGATCTTTGGCTTGTACGGGTCGAGCAGACTGCCTCGGGACGGCCCGCGATTTTCATCCGGCGGATGGTCCATGCAGAGCGCCCTGGCGACAGTCCTGTGGCAACAGCGTAATCGCAGGGCGACAGCGCGTCGTGATAACTTTTCAACTTCGACCAGACGACGAATCTCGGCCCATTGTGAAACCTTCATGATTCGCTCCCTGCCGAGTTTCCGACGGAACGAAACAGGTCACCGAGCGATTGCAGGCCACTGCGATGCAGTACCGGCTGCTGCAGCGAGAGCACCTGAGTCAGCGGACGCTGCCAGGCGATCAGATCATGAGTGACCAGTTCGGCCCGCGCATCGGAGACCGCCTTTTCCGGCAGCCTCAGACGCACGGCGATGGTGG
>JANOUN010000341.1:0-1841 GCA_031416875.1 Planctomycetota bacterium
GGAAGAAGTGCACGCCAGGATCTTTGTTCGCGGGATCCAGGACAGTCTGCGGGCAAAGACGACGACTGCTCCGGGCGGCGGTGTTCCGACAGGTGGTTTCGGAGCACCAGGTGGTATTGCCGGAGCTGTGTACCGCATGCAATCAACACTTCATCAACAGATGAATGCATGGAACGGACTCGCAATTCTTGGCAAACATGCTCAACCCGCTTTGCCGTTGATGTTCGAGATCCTCCAACATTCGCCTGACGAAGAGAACGTTTACAACAACCACGTTTTGATAGGTCGATCGTCTGCTGACGAAGCGATAGATCGCCGGTACGAGGCGAGTATAAGGCTGTTTGCTGTCGAAGCAATTGCCCTGACTGAATCGCAGGATCCAAAGGCGCTGGAAATCGTGCGAGCGGAACTGACGCGACTCATTGGACAGGCTCCTGCTGATGGACCCTTCGAACTCACACCCGGGCGACAGGCTCTCTTGCTGTCTCCAAACGCATTTGCAACCCATTCTCAAAGTGTCCCTCCGAGAGAGACATCACCCATCGACATTGAGCTTACAAACGCGTGCCTGCTCGCGTGGAAGGCTCTGACGGGTAACAATCCCCGATTCGCCAGCGCCAGCCTTGGGGATCTCACGGCCAGGGAACGACCGAGCGGAGTGACCATCGCCAACATGCCGAAGTTTGTCTCGCATTCATCGGATGGAAAGTAAGCACCAGTGCAGAAGTTGCTTCGTTGAACCGCGTGCCCATCGGGCCGCGCTTCGCTGCCAATCGCGGGGCGTTGCCCACGCGGTTAAACGATATTATGCCAAACTACTTCTGCCGAGGTGCTTATACTCCGCGAGAGTCTGATTGAAATGCTTTGTTGTAGCCGGATTCGTCAGAATTCGGCCTTGAATAATGCACGGCTCCGAATTCTGACGAATCCGGCTACACACTACTTGTGGCCGCCCTGAGCATAACTCGCAGAGTGTGGTGCATGGGCGGCGTATTTTTGGTTGTACGACGGACATGAATGTCCATCTTACGGGAACGCGCAGACTCCGACGAATATGGATTCCCATCTTACGTGAACTGTACCGAGATTGCTGCTACGCTGCGGCCTGTTATGGCGGAACGGATGTCTGACGAGGACTCAGATGGCCGAACGTCAAGGGAAATTGCCGGTTGTGTCGGTGCAGGCAGCGTGAGGTGCGGAGCGTGTGGACTCGTCAGATTCCGTTTCGGGTGGATATTGCCGGCGTAATCGAGATCATGGGATCGTCGCTGTACAGCCGGGTGGATACGCCAATTCGGGAACTGATTCAGAATGCTCACGACGCGATCATGCGTCGCCGCAGCCGGGATCTGTCGTTTCACGGGCGGATCGACATTCAACAGAATTCGGGAGATGGGACTCTGACCTTCTCCGATGATGGAATCGGGCTGAATGCCGACGATGCCGAGCAGTTTCTTGGAACACTGGGAATCGGTATCACCGGGTTGCTCAAAGGGCGGGGCAGCGATGAGCAGCGCGAAGCGATCAACGGCGACGGCGACCATCTGATTGGTCAGTTTGGCATCGGACTCTTCAGTGCCTTTATGCTGGCTGATCGCCTTGTGGTGGAAAGTCGTCGTGAAGACTGGGCAGAAGGCATTCGCTGGGAAGCCGGGCCGGGGACGAGTATTCAGTTGTCGTCCTGTGATCGCACCAAAGTGGGTACGTCTGTGCGTCTGTATCTGAAACCGCAGTTTCGCGTCATGTCCGAATCAGCGGAACCGCTTGAGGCGGCGATCCGGGAATACGCAGACTTCCTCACCGTGCCCATTCATCTCAACGGCAGCGCGGCGCGGGTGAAT
>JANOUN010000342.1:0-5289 GCA_031416875.1 Planctomycetota bacterium
GTCCGATGTCCCAAGTGCCTGGATGCCATGGGGAATGCCACTGAGGATTGTGGGCATCGGCAAAGGCACACCGATCACGCCCGTCGAACACACAAAGACTGAATTTGCATCACAGCCAAGCTGTTCAGCCAGCGCCACCGTCATCTGCATCGCATCCTGAATCCCGGGTTCGCCGGTGGCGGCATTTGAATTGCCCGAATTAATAATGACGGCGCGCGCGACCGTCGATGGCACGCGCTGCTTCGACACAATCACCGGGGCGCCGCAGACTTTGTTCGTGGTGAAGACCCCGGCCGCCGTCGCATCACGATCGGAAACAAATAACGCCAAATCAGGTTTGCCGCTGACTTTAATGCCACAGGTTGAGCCGGATGCCTGAAAACCAACAGGAAGTTGCGAAGTCGACGGAGCATTCATGGACAATTGTTTTCTTCAGTTGGAATGAAAAGGATCGTTCGGGAAATAAGTGTTGGATCCGTTGACACTCGCTGGCGGTCTGTTGATTTAGTCTGGATTTCTACGTGGGGTAAGCTTCCAGCTTGCCATCGCGGAATGAAAACTCAACGCTTTTGGGAAAACTTGACAAGCTGGAAGCTTATCCCACGTTTAACCGCGTGCCGCAGGCGACAGCGTGGCCTCACCCGCCCGAGGGCAGAACTGCCGCCCCGCGCGGCATTACGTCGGATGCTGGCCTGAAGGACCACGAGGACGCATCGTGCCGCGATTTGATGGCTCCTGCAAGCGATCGCCGTCGTTTTGCCACAGTAAGGTGTGGGAAGCAGAGCGAAATACACCAGTCAGAGTTCGTATTCCATAATCACAGGCGAACCGTTTTGAGTCTGGGGATTCCACTGCTGTTCGAACCGAACGACCTTCGGGGAAGTGCCGTTCTTGTCCGGCCCATGCAGCACCAGCAGAGTACATGGACGGAGCTCACCACCCGCGAGCTTTGGCAAATCGGGGCAGGGCAGGGTGACAGTCGATTGTCCGTCCTGCTGACATGTCACAAGGACCGTGCCTGGCTGGCCGTCGAATTCACCTGTCAATTCAGCGCACTGCAGATCGCGGTACTCTCGCACAAAGACCAGTTTCGTAAATCCGCGGTCGGCCAGTTCCTGTGCAATGAACGGACGGCAACTGTCCCACGCCGACGATGCGATGAGTTCTGTGGCCGCCGCGGAAGGCGGAGCGTCACTGAAGAAGTCAATGGCGGGCAGCACGATATTGCTGTCCAGTTCCTGAGCCTTTGTCAGATCTTCAGCCGCCAATGATTTTGCGCCCTTGCGATACCGCACGACGCCGCGATTCATCCATGCTTTGGCAAATTCGGTGTCCAGTTCCAGGGCCTTTGAAAAATCACTTTCTGCTGCGTCCAGATTGTCCATGGACAGGTACACATTGCCACGCTGAAACCAGGAAGACGAATCGTCGGGATTCAGCTTCAGAGCGGCGTCATAGTCCTGAAGCGCGCCGGCGGCGTCTTGCATATCGAATCGGCAGAGTCCCCGATTGCGGTATCCGAGGAAATCTTCGCGGTCCAGATCGACGAGTTCTGAGAAGGCGCTAATCGCTTCGTCGTAGCGTTTCAGTTTCGCAAGCTGCACGGCCTTGTTGTTGAGAGCGTCAGTGCGCCGATTGTCCAGTTGCAGACAGGCCATATAATCGGCCAGAGCTTTCTCGGGCAGGTTGAGATTCTCATAGACAAGGCCTCGCTGATAGTACACATCAGGATTCTCCGGCATGGCCTTCAACGCAAGGTCGAGCACAGGAATGGCTTCCGCTCCCTGGCCTCGATCCATCAGAATCTTTGCTCTTTCCAGCATCAACTCTGGCGCATCCGGCGCTTTCGCGCAGCACGAGACCAGCACGATCAGGCAGGCCACCGTTGCGAGGCATGATCTGACGGTCAAGGCGTTGAATGTCTTCATAGTCGGTATTTCACAGGAACAGAGCGAACTCGTGACAGGGTTACTCATCCACCGGATTCCCGCATCGGGCCAGGAGGATTTCAAGGCTGTGGCGGACTTCGCGAAGTGAAGCTGGCAGCGATTGACATTGCACGGTCGGTATCCGGTCGAAATGTGGTTTGAGCGAAACCTGACTATCCGCAAGGAGGACAAGCACAGGCAAGTTGCTGTAATCGAGTACGTCAGAGACCAGACTCAACAGGTCCGTCCGGAGAAAACCACAGCCATGGATGACAATCGCAGAATACCGGTGACGGTGCAGCAGGTGCAGGGCTCGATCACCGCTATCCACCGCGCGACATTCGAATTCATGGCAGCGAAAATGTTCCCGCAACGTGCTGCGGTGCTGTGCATCCATCGCAATCACCAGCACCCTGCACAATGATGTGGCGACCGAACCCGATGGAATTTGTTGCGAAGTCGCCGGCACATTGCCAGTGAACGCTGTGACTGTTGATGTCACCAATGATGCAGGTTGCGGATCAGCAATCCAGTTCCCGGCCGGATGCACTTCTGCCGCAGGAATGGAACTGACGGCAAACACGGGTGAATCGCGGCGATGAAAGCGGCGGCTGAGCCGGACAATTCGAGTCCGCCAGATCTCCGGATCGGCGAACGAGAGATATGCAAATGTCATGATCAGTCCAAACGTCCACATTCCCAGGAATGCACCGATCCCGAAGTGCATCGCTGTCCCCATCGCCAGCACAAAAGGCCTCAGCCGACGATTCCAGACCAGGACAATAAAGAAAACCTCCCAGGCGATTGTGACATGCGCGATGAGAAACGGGAGCCATGGGATCCATGCCATCCAGGTGAGATCGACAGTCTGGTATTCCTGATTGGCGATGACGTTCCACATGGCTTCGCCGGTCCACCAGGTTGGACCCTTCAACTTGGAAAACCCCGCCCAGAAATAGATGGCGCACAGGTGCAGCTGGATCAGACGACTGGCCATTCGAGCCGACGCAAATCGGATCGGAGTAAAATTCGCAACCGGACTTTTTCTCCGCAGCCACCACTTGCGAAGCAGGTTATCGACAGAAATCGCAGTTCCGCAGGGAGCCATCGCAAGATACAGACACATCATTCCCAGAACTTGATCGAATCCAAAGTTGGCAACCGGCACGCGCTGCGAATAGGAAATCGTGATCAGAAACGCCAGAATTGAAGTCACACGCGTGGCTGCTCCAATACAGAACATCGCGGCCACGACGAGGCAGGCAATGTGAACGGGCCACAAATACTGGTCATCAACCCACAGCCAGAACGAAAACACAAATCGTGACTCATACAGCCGTTTCACGGCTCCCAGTGGTTGCAGCCCGTTGCGTCCGAAAAAGGTTTCCAGCTGCAGCGACCACACAAGCAGATTGTAGAACAGCATCCAGCCCGTCAGCAGTCGCATCATCCCGAGCATCAATGGATCCAGAGGATCAAACCAGAAGCGATGCCATACGGCCACTCCCTGATCCAAAACGCGACGGACGCACGTCAGGACACCTGCCACAGGATGAGTATCAAGCTGCTCGGTCACGGCTGTGTTGCCTCAGAAATTTTGGGCCACTGAGGGATTCGGTTCATCGAGTTTGGCAGAAAGATCAAAGTCTCCGAGCACATCCTTCTGAAACGTCTCGGGGTCATCCAGCTTTCCGCCAGCCTGCAAGCGCATGATCGACGATGGTGCATGGCTGATGCGACTGAGGGAAATACGATCCGAACCAAAGCGGTCTGCGAAATGCCGCGCATAGGCTTTCAGCATATCCTGCTGAGTCTCATCATCGAAGGCCCAGACATTCTCCGCCAGCATAAAGTAGCGATGATACATCAGACGAGGGCGAATGGAAACGTCCGGAAATCGTCCGACTGCAGGAGCATCACCGTCACGCGGAATTTGCCAGGCAATCAGCGTGCTGTCACCTGGATCGGGCGCGAAGTAATGATAACCATGATTCAGGAACAGTGCCTCATTGTACGGCAGTGCGAGCCGGTAACCGTCTTCCAGCAGGGGTGACGCAGGCGGCATGGCAGCCGGAGAAATAAACACGGCGAAGACGTGAAATGCCAGCCACAGGCTGAGCACAGCGTAGCCGACTTTACAACAGAGTTGTTTCAGCCCGACGATCATCGGTACGGTCCACGATCAAAACCATGCTGCCGACTGCTCGCATTGTCCCTGATGCGAACGGCAACGAAGTGCTGAGCGGCCTCCGTGGCTCTTTTGTCATGTCCTGACAGAATACAAAAAACGCCAGTGGTCAGCCAGAATTGCTGGTGACCAGATGGCGTTTCCTGAATTCCAGTTTCAACAGGCTGCCGTCAGACCTGACGCAGCGAGAGAAACTACCATACGTACGACCCACCTGATGAGTGAGATCCGTATGAACCCGTTGAACCCGTTGAGCCGTATGCCCCAGTTGAGCCATACGAACCCGTGGAGGCGCGTGCAGCACGAGCAGCACGGCGTGCCACTCGACCACCCGATGATCCGCCGCTTGAAGCGTGAGATGATCCATAAGATCCGGTCGATCCGTAGGATGCGGATGAACCGTACGATCCTGTTGAACCATACGATTCTGTTGAACCGCAAGATGCGGCCGAACCGTATGACCCCGTTGAACCATGAGACGCAGCAGAGCGTCGCGCTCTTCGTGAGCCATAAGATCCGTGAGATCCAGTCGAACCATAGTCACCTGTTGATCCGTACGAGCCAGTCGAACTACCAGTGCTGCCAGCCGATCCATAGGACCCGCTGGAGTGAAGATGACCAGCTACAGATAGATCGCCAAACGCGATCATTCCAGCCAAAGCACCCAAACAAACAAAACGAGCGAATTTCATAACAAACCTCCAATTTGTTAAATCTGAGCCCACTCAACCCACGCAAACGACGCAAGTACATAAGACAGGGCAATGTGTAACGATAAGGATGACTGGATTGCCTGTCAAATCAAGTGAGTCTGGTAATTTCGAGAGTCTCTACAACTTGAGATTTTTCCCATCCGGCAACTGGACCTCATCTGAAATGTTTGGAATCGGATGCCATGCTAAATCCGTTGCTGGTGCAAACACGGAGTTTCTCTGGCATAACTGAGCGTTCAGGACAACATTTGTTCATGTAGGAAACCTGGCGAATTTCAGCGGGAACCCGTTCGTGGTCGTTCGCTCTTAACCGATGATGACCGAAGGGGGTCGCTACGACCGGATTCACAGGAACACAGCCGTGATCGAGCCCGAGGGTAATCCGATCCTGGCTGGCGATCCCGGAAGAATCTCGATTAGAGTATTGACGGACGTTAAGCAGCGTACTACAGGCAGGACC
>JANOUN010000343.1:0-2026 GCA_031416875.1 Planctomycetota bacterium
GTGACGCAACCTTGTTGCGAGCCTGTTCCAGTTCATCCGCATTGATGCTGCTCGCATTGACTTCATCGAATACCTGTTGGCTGCGCGCCAGGTTTTCCGCCACGTCTTCCGGCGAACACGCCAGATAGTTCATCCAGGCTCCGGCACCGTCGTATTCGCTGTAGCCAAGATCTGCCGATTCTGCGTAACCCGGATCCACGAGTTCCCAGAACAACCGGCTGTTGGAATCGTCACCGACGACAACGGATAAAAGTTCCGCCGCAAAACGCAGCGGGTTGTTGGATTTTGGACCAGGGCCCATCTGCATGATATGCTGCTGCACGCTGCTGTCGCGGACGACCGTACGGACAGACGGTTGAGCCATCACTTCCGGCAATGCCCGGATGGATTCGCCTTTTGGAATACGGCTGCAGTATTTCTCCGCCAGTGCCACGATGTCTTCAAAGCGGCAGTTCCCGGCGACCGCCAGCGTGATATTGCCCGTGTGATAGCGACTCCGATGATAATTCTGCATCTGGTCGGCGGTGAGTGCCGTGATGCTGGCATTGGTTCCGAGAATGCTCTGCCCCAGCGGATGTCCGGCGAAATGCGTGGACATGATGTTGTCATAGCAGACGAACGAAGGCTGGTCGTCGTACATGCTGATCTCTTCAAGAATGACGTTCTTTTCCATCTCGAAGTCTGCGACGCGCAGCGCGGGTTGCATGAGCGAGGACAGCAGCTCCATCGCGCGCTCCAGATACTCCGGCAGCACGGCGGCGTAGTACATGGTGACTTCTTCACTTGTCGAAGCGTTGTACTTCGCGCCAATTTCGTCGAACACACGATTCACGTCATCGGCAGAAAACTTGTCGTCGCCCTTAAACGCCATGTGTTCCAGAAAATGACTCACGCCGGACACATCCGCCGTTTCGTCACGCGATCCGGCACGTACGAAGAAACCTGCGGCGACGCTGTGGACCGACGAATTCGTCTCGGCGATCAATGTCAGGCCGTTGGAGAGAGTGGTTTGTTGAAAGTTCATAGGGGAGTCAGTAATTGGTAATCAGTAATTAGTAATCAGTTGGCAGAAAAGACGTTTCAGCTCAGCGACGTGACACACGCGGGATTCAGTGCGTGTGGGCCGATCGTGACCAGTACCATCGCTTTGGGAGCGTATTCAATGGAAAAATCCCGCACCTGGGTCGTACTGAGTGCGTTGATGCGGGAGTTGATTTCATCGAGTGTGACCACTCGATCCAGATGATACATGTCACGCGCGAGCGAGGAGGCGCGGGAGGTTGTTGATTCCTGCTGCATGATGAGCGAACTTTTCGCACGGGCTTTGCAGCGCTGAAGTTCATCTTCCGTGATCCCTTCGTGCAGTCGCAGGATTTCAGCGACAGTCACGTCGAGTGTTTCCTGAGCGCGTTCGGTCGTCGTTCCGGCATAGGCAAACACGCGGCCTTCATCACGCAGCGTGCTGAGTGAAGCGGAAATGGCGTAACACAGGCCGCGGCGTTCGCGAACTTCGGTGAATAACCGGGAACTCATGCCGCCACTGAGCAGACTCACGGCGGCCCAGGCTTCGAAGTAACGTTCATCGCGGTACGGCACCGTGTTCCATGCCAGGCCGATATGTGTCTGAGCTGAATCATGTTCGATGTGACACGGTGACAACGGCAATGTTCCGACGGCGAGGTCAGACACCGGTGCCGATTCCCAGCCGCCGAACGCAGCTTCGGTCGTTTCACGAATCTCGTCGAAGCTGACGTTCCCGGCAATGCCCAGAATTGCTTCATCAGGACGAATGAACTGCTGGTAGTGGCGTCGCACGTCTTCGATTGTGATCGCCGACAGATCGGGGAGTTCGCCTTCGGACGAATTTCCCCACGGAGCGGCGTAGCTGTACTGACGCAGGACTTTTCCGAGCCGCTGCCGAGGTTCGTCTTCCAGTGACATCAGATTCTGTTCGACCAGATCGCGTGCAGGTTCGAATTCCTCGTCAGCCAGATGAGGTTCGGTGACCATGCGGCCGATGAAAGGC
>JANOUN010000344.1:0-2152 GCA_031416875.1 Planctomycetota bacterium
CAACGCGGTCACCAACGTGCGTGTCATCTATGAAACGAATCTCACAAACACGACATTCACATCGGCGACAACTCTGCCTGTCGGCACGTATCGCGTGTGGGTGCGAGCCGTGAGTACGATGGGAGAAATCACTGCGTGGAGTACAGCAGTCGATCTGGTGATTGCTGCATCTGAGCTTCAGACGGACGCTGTAGACTCTGCTCAAACGACGATTCCTGCATCATGGATCGTGGACGAGGAACCTCTGACTCCGGATGGTTCGCAGGTTGCACGTTCTGATGCGTTCGCATTGGAAGCGGATGCTGCGGTCAACGCTGACCACATACCGGACATGACAGCTGTTGCGGCCAGCCCCGTGAAATCCATGAATCCGGTCGAGCCCGCTCCAACGATGGTCTCCGAACACGACGCTGTCATGTCAGAATGGCAATCAGCCGAGTGGTGGACTGGAACGTCGGAAACGCAGGACCGGAACGAACTTCATTCCGCGGCCGCTATCGCAGCGAGCCTTGGTTTTGTCGTTCGCCATGGTCAGCGACCGGACGATCGCCGGAAACGGAAGTCGTAGGCGATGTCGCTCCGCCGACTCGCATTCCTCTTCACGCCTGTGTGGAGACGGCGCCGCGGGGTGGTAACGAGAGTCGTCCAGATGGCAAGTATCGGTCTGCGTTCCCATACCGACCTTCGGTCGGTGTCCGGCGTGCGGAGCGGTGTGAGCCCAATTGCACTCGATTTCTTCTATCAGCCGGTACGCGTTAGCGTCCGGTTTACTCAAAATTACGTGGTAAACCGGGTGCTAGCTCACTGCGGCTGATACAAGTTGCGATCAAATCGAGTGCCATTGGGCGTGAGCCCTCCGGTACCTCGTTCTTGTACCGGCAAGCTGACGCATGCCGCTCGCCAATTGTCTCTCTCATGCCCGGCGCGGAGTATAAATGTCAGCCCCCCCTATGCTGCCTCGTGCCTTTTGCGAATTGCTGTTGACAGATGACGTCGTCGTGGATGACACGGAGGCGCATCATCTGCTGCACGTGCTGCGGTTCAAACCCGGAGATCAACTGCAGTTATTTGACGGCTGCGGAGTGGAAGCAGATGCCGTTGTGACGCGGATTAGCCGGCGTGAAGTCTTCTGTACTGTCACGACACGCCGACAGGCGTCACAAATCGACCGCGACCGTATCCGCGTCACGGTCATCGCTGCGCCACCCAAGGCCGACCGTCTGAAATGGATGGTGGAAAAGCTGACGGAAATCGGGGTTGAACGACTCATTCTGCTGCAGACCGATCGCACCGAAGTCACACCAGGAGAATCCCGCAGGGAAAAACTTCGCAGCAGCGTGATCGCTGCATGCAAGCAGTGCCGTCGCAATGAACTCATGCAACTTTCGCCTCTGCAAACGCTGACGTCCGTATTGGACGACGTTGCGGGCGCACGACTGCCAGGCGAACTTTGGATTGCGCATCCATCGCCATCGACTCCCACGCTGTCGTCGCCTGCAGTGACGCCGATACAATCTCGACTTCTGCTGATTGGCCCGGAAGGCGGATTCACAGATGCTGAACTTCAGGCCGCATTAAACGCTGATGCCCGTGTGATCTCATGGCCGCACACCATTCTTCGGATCGAAACTGCTGCCGTTGTGTTCGCAACCCGACTGCTGAGCGACTAATTGTCGCGTTGAAGTGTCTTTGTCTCCGGGCTGAGCGAAGCGGCCCACAGCGGCACTGATGGCTTTCACCAGTTCTGCCGCCCGGAATGGCTTTTCGAGCAACGATGAAACGCATCGAAAGCGGAGCAGTTCATGCATATTGGTCTTAGAGAAACCACTCATCAACACCACCGGAATCTCCGATCCCCGTTGCTCAAGTTCCTCGAGCATTGATGTGCCATCGACGCCGGGCATCATCAAGTCTATCAGGAGGCAATCAATCGCATGATCCTCGCTCAGAAACTCCAATGCTTCACTGGCTGTCAAAAAGCAGTGTGCGGTCCATTGATTTGCCTGAAACACGCGTTGCACAAACTGCAAAACCTGCAACTGATCATCAATGATGACTGCGGTGACTGATTTCGGTAACGTGCGGGACGATGAATCTCCGTGGACGCAAAGATCTTCTGTATGAAACTCGGAAAGACGAGGCAGCAGAATAC
>JANOUN010000345.1:0-3552 GCA_031416875.1 Planctomycetota bacterium
CCGTGGCATCGGGACTTCTCCTGGTGCTCTGTCACTCTTGCTTTGATGGATCGGGTGGCCGGGGCTGGACTGAGCGGAGCGAAGGAAGCCCAGGGGTTTCGGGCTAGCGCCCTCCAACCCCGGCCACCCCTCAATCCATCAGTGACAGAGCACTATCCCAATGCGTCCTGTGGTGTGGGTTTATCTTTGAACGGCACCCGTTTCTTGAACGGTTTTCGGATGCTCTTTGATAAAGCACCAGCGAAGACCATCGGGCGCAGTGATGACGCAGAAGTTCTTTTCAGGACCTTCAGACGGCACTGCGTCCGTGGACGCAGAATTTGACAGACGGATATGGCGTTCGATCGTGATGCGGAGCGTGTCGCCATTGCGACTGATCGCGTGCCATGTCCCGGGCTGAAGATTCATCGGCAGCGGAATCAATGCATCACTGGTCGCAGTTGCGGAATCCGATGCTGCCGTATTGTCCTGAGGTGCACGCGACAGCTCTGCTGCGACCGACGACGGACGATCAGCATCCCAGATGGCCATAAAGGCCGCGGTGACCAGTGCGAGCAAAAAGACGCGAGCGTTCATTAGACGAATTTTCCTGAAGGCGCAGACTTGCGAGTTCTGGAAAGTCTTATCGTCGTTGCTCAGAATCACCGACCGGAATATTCTCCCAAAGGAGGGATCAGTCTGGCAGTTGAGGCAGAATAAACACGACTGTGCCAACAGCGACGATGATACCGGCCGATCTGCGGCGTCATCACTCCTCGGCGACATTTTGTCGCCTCGTCGTTCTTCCTTGCAGCTCGACCACTCTCGACACAACGCGGCCACGGAGGTTTTGTGAGTGGTTCCAAATTCACGGTTTCAATTCGCTACCGCTGGAACTGCTCTGCATCTGTCGTGATCTGTTGCACCTGCTGAGATCTGCCACGCTTGAGGGACGAGTGGGCTCGTTCCGGAATGGGTGGCAGTCGTGGCACTTCGAAGCTGACAGGATCCAGGACTTGTTCGGCGGCCGGAGCACCTTCTTTCTGCAGCGGATCAAATTCTCCCGGTGCTTTTCTCGGAAATTCCATCGGAGGATCTACTGGTGTCAAGTCTTGAGGCATCGGTGCCGCTGCTTCGCCTGCCGGAGGTATCGGGAGTGGTTTCGCGACATTATCGTTTAAGGAATCCAGCGTTGCCGGAGCCTCAGACGGATGAGTTGGCGGAAATGAACGAGGAACAGTCTTACCCTGATCGTTTGCCTGTATACCCATCATGGGCGCTGCAGCTGAGTCTTCGTACGGCCCATAGCCTTCTGGCATGCCCATCGATCCGTTTACGGAATGCTGTTCTCCGCAGCCGCAGCTGGTTGAACCCTGATTTGGATCTGAGTAGAAGTCACCACTTGCGGGCGAGCCACATGCAGAACAGCCGCCATCAGTCATCGAAAATGCACATGCATCGCAGCCGCACGACTGTTGAACACCGCACACTGGCTGACCGCAGGCATCCTGTTCCCACATCATGGGCTGGCTGCCATATGTTTCAAAGCCGCATGATTCGCATCCGCATCCACCTGAGTGTGGACCGGACATCCAGTCGGGTGATGAACGTCGAAACGCCATCCCCATTCGCCGCATCGGCCTTTGACGGTTATGCTTTCGGCAGTTGCCGTGGCAGTTCTGATCGCCGGGATACAGCGGAGCTGTGCATGTACAGGCTTCATCGATGCATTGGCCGCCCGCGTGTCCATGCCGGTGTCCGTGGTGGTGGCCGTGTCGGTGTCCATGATGACAGCCGACGAGACATACCAGCAAAACAGAACTCAGGCCGATGGCACGGTGAAACATTGCGGTCAATCCGATGAATTGAAGAGTCGGCACGGATGCCTGCACGAAGCGACGTATCTGTTCAATCGGAGATTTCGTATGTTAATCTTTAACGATTGCGCAAAGTTTTTCGATAATGCCGGTTTTTCCTGGGTTTCAATGCTTTGGAGACAGCCGGGGCTGCGTCTAAGATTGAGGTGTTCGGCTTCTGAATCCAGGTTCCAGCCTCTTCACTCTAAAATCGATTATGACATCTCCACCCCGATCTTCTGCCAGCGATCCACCAGACACTGACACGCGACGTGTCGTCAATCACTATGAAAGCTCCGCGATCTTCGCGCGGTGTTCGCTCTGGTTACGGCGTTTCTTCATCGGGCTGCTGGTTGCGTCGCTGTTACTCAACGTGTGGTACATCTGGCAACCGTTTGGGTATCGACGGCCCGAAACTCCGGAGCAACATCTGCTGGGCACCGAGGGTGCCCCGGATCGTATTGCGGTAATCAATTTTGAAGGCACAATCAGTCCTCCATTCACCGGCCGCTGGCTGAGGGAACTTAAGCAGGCGCAGGACGATGCGTCCGTCCGTGGCGTACTGCTTGTGATCGACAGCCCCGGCGGCTTTGTCGCCGACAGTCATCAGTTGTATCGTGAGATTCAAAAACTGGCCAAAGCCAAACCCGTCAACGTCGCCATGAAACGCATTGCGGCTTCGGGAGGTTACTACATCGCCATGGGAATCGGCGAACAGGGGCGCATCTATGTGGAACCCACCACCTGGACCGGATCGATAGGCGTCATCGTCCCGCGTTTCAATGCCACGGAACTTATGCAGAAGTTTGGCGTCAAGTCTGAACCGCTCGTCACCGGCCCGCTGAAGGATACGCTCAATCCATTTCGGGACATGACGGATCACGAGAAAATGGTCTGGGGAGCCATTATGGAAGATGCGTTCAGTCGCTTCATTTCGGTGATTGCTGACAATCGAGCGGAACTGGACGAAGAAGCGGTTCGATTACTTGCCACCGGACAAATCTACACCGCCAATCAGGCGATTGAGAAACACCTGGTCGACCAGATTGGGTATGTTGAAGACGCTGTGGAAGACATGGCCCGGTCGCTGAAACTGAGTTCGTACGATGTCTTCGAATACCGTTCCACGCCAGGCCTGATCGACCTGGTGCTCGGAGCCCAGGCATCTTCAAAGTCTCTGTCCGACCAGATCCTTCAGGCCAGTGTGCCACAAGCCATGTACTACGCCTCCTGGAATCCGTGGATTCCATAGTGGCCACCAAAAAAAGAAGCTCGAACGGAAAACCGATCGAGTCGCAGCCGTACCGCTGAGCGTAATCGTGTCCTGCCGCAGCCGGTTGTGATGGTCGTACTTGTACGAGCCGGTCGTCTGCGTGAAGCTGTCCTGTGACGCAAATGACACGCACCCTGAGTTCAGATTCCCAGGATTAACAAGGTGCACTAAAACACTCAGTCTTCTTCCACAAGGTACATGGCACCGGCGACTCGTCGGGCGACTCGTCGCGAAGCGGACAATTTCCTCACCGACGGCCTGCCCGAAGTTATACTGCGTCCCATACGAGGCCCTGATGACACGATCGAGCTGTGTCAGTTCCAGAAAGCGGACGATGCGTCGCAAGCCGCAGTTGGCGTCCTGGTCAAACACGAGATGCATTGCCACGAGCACCTTCTGCAAAAAGCCCACGCCGTGCGGGCTTTCAAAAAACGCGGCGAGCGG
>JANOUN010000346.1:0-2688 GCA_031416875.1 Planctomycetota bacterium
GAAATTCCGGCTGAGAACGTAGAACTAATGAAACTCAGGCAGTTTTTCCACCTCCGTTCCCCCGTGTCTCCGACGCGGGATCCGCCAGTGACGTAGAACTACTGAATCTCACGCAGTTTTTCCACAAAGCGACGTCCGGAACTCGGGCAAATTGTTCCCTTTGAAGACTCGTATTTTCCTGAACGGCGGTTTTCTCTACAAAACCCAGTGCGATGTGAGTTCAAAAACCAACGCTGCGAAGGATCGACGTTGATGCGGGTGTCAAGATTTTCACGGCTGTCCAGTGTCATGCTGGTGATCGGTATCGTCTCAGGATGTGGCGACGGAGCTTCGGAACCGGGCGCAACGTCCGGCACCGTCACCGCCGACAAGGCGGTTATGACGGCAGATTCGGGGACGACTGAAACGAAGCCCCGCGCTGCGGGCGTCGTGGCCAGCATCGACAGCGTCGGCAAATCCGAAGAGCCGGATGGGGCCAAGTCAAATTCAGAAAACGGCCAGAAATCACCGTTCCCCGACGATGAAGCGACGCAAACCCTTCGCGAAATTCAGCAACTGCGAATCTCTCCCGTGCCGACCGCTCTCGCAGAAGCCAGAAAAACCCGCCGTGAACGCAACGAACGTATCGTCGACATGGCGACGAAAGTGCTGCGACTCACCATGAACGAAGAAGTTCGCAAGCCGCAGTTTCACCTCGCTGTCGGACAACTTCTGGAAGCTCGATTCCAGATGGCTCTGGCCGGCACACAGGACGACGTTGATTTGTTCTACGCCGATGTGCAGGCGCTGAACGAACGCGACGACAAATCCATCGCGGCGGCAGAAGGTGTCTACTACATCGCGCGATTCGCCCATACGAAAGCGGGATTGGTGGGGAAATCCCAGCCGGTGTGGTTTGAAACATTGTCGCGCTGGGCGCGTGAATTTGCCGATCGATTTCCGGAGCAGGCGCCCCGTGCGTCCAGTCTGCTGTTTGGCGCGGCACGCAGTTGTGAACTGCAGGCGCTGGCCAGCACTGACAAAGATCAGTCCACCAGGCTGCTGACAGAATCGCGGCTGTGCTACACCGCACTGGCCGAGAAATTCGCCACGACGGATCAGGGTCAGGAAGCCTCTGCATCGCTGCGTCGCATGGCTCTGGCCGGACAAACGCTGTCGCAGTTTTCCGGACCGACACTTGATGGCGGCTTCATTTCGTCCGATGAATTCACCGGAAAGCCCACCGTCATCTTCTTCTGGGATTCGGAGAGCACAGAGTTTACGGCGGATCTCTTGCCTGTCCTGGCACAGATCAGCACCACCCTGCCCTCATCGAAACTGCGAATGGTGGGCGTCGCACTGGATGAAGATGAAGCAACGCTGAATGACTATCTGGAGAATCACAAGGTCCCCGGCCAGCAGATCTTCTTCACGCCGGGCGAACAACGATCCTGGAACAGCCCGCTCGTCCGCTTCTGGGGAATTGCCCAAAGCCCGACCGTCTGGCTGGTGGATTCTCAGGGAAAAGTGCTTTCAACCTCGCTGGAAGCAAGCGAACTGATGCCCGCAATTCAGAAGTTGCTGAAGTAGGCCGATTTCGCTGAAATCGGTGATTCGACCGTAACCAATTCACCGGAACTCGGTCTCTGAACCGTTGCCTCAAGTTCGATTGGCGCAGCATAACTCACGCGGCTACGAATGACACGTTGTCGAAATGCTGAAAAGCGACATGTTCGAGGCGCGTTCATGCTGCTGTCCGTTGCTTTGTTTTCCGTGCGTTTCATTCGGTTGTCCCTCATTCGGTTGTGTCACTGCATCGCATGAAATGCGACAACCGAATGGCGACAACCGAATGAAGAAAATCGTCGGGAATACCGAGTTGGAACACACGCCATCGGCGTGAACGGACCGTGCCGATCCCTGAAAACGCCGACGCAGGCGGTGTCCAATCGTGTCATTGCTTCCCGTACGCGGTATGAACGCAGCCTTCCGCGATGTCCGTGTTTCGTTTGCCAGGCAAGGCACATCGATTTCGGCGAAATCGACTTACGGTTGCGGCGGGACGCTTTGAAGATCTTTGAACATGCGTCGGGCTCCGTTGCCGAGGAACAGGACATCCACCCCGGCGACGACAAGCGAATAACCCTTGTCCATCCAGGGTTTCACGGCGTCGAATGAGATGCCGAAATAGCCCAGAGGCATTTGAACCGCCTGACAGGCCTGTGTGATGCGATCAATTCCGTTCAGCACTTCGGAATCGGAAATTTGACCCATCTTTCCGTAGCTGGCCGACAGGTCATACGGTCCCAGCAGGACCGCATCGACGCCCGGAACTTTGACGATGGCGCCGATGTTCTCCACGGCCGACCGGTGCTCCGCCTGCACGATCACGGAAACGTCCACGTTTGCGCTGGCGACATATTCTGCAAAGCGAAACCCGTAACCGTGGGCGCGAGCCAGACCCACACCGCGACTTCCTTCCGGTGCGTAGCGCGCGAATCGCACCACATCTGCAGCTTGTTCGGCTGTGTTGACCTGCGGTACGATGATCCCGGCGGCACCAAGGTCGAGTACCTTCTTGATGGCGACTTCATCACAGGCTGGGACACGCACTATGCAGGCAATCCGATGACCTACGGCTTGCAGGATGCTAAGGATGTCGGATGTGTCGAGTGGTCCGTGCTCGCCGTCAATGAACAGCCAGTCGAA